>JAZKFK010000318.1:0-5017 GCA_040386475.1 Pseudomonadota bacterium
TCGGCATGCCGACAGAGGGCGTGGGCGTGACGGGCAATCCGGGCGGAATACCGCGATTTGCAGGGTCGGTGGTGGAGTTGCGGGCGGGCGCGAGTGTGGGGGTACGGGTGCGGTATTTGTGAGGGGGAAAGGTAAACTTTCCTTGGAATTCTATGGAAGTAGACGAATAAATATTCTGCCATCATCCGCTCTCGCTGATTCTTCAAATGTTGAACTTTGCAACTGCGAAAATAGCGACTAATTTCAATCAAGCCTCAACGATTAAGTGATGCCGCTCCATGGTTGCTGATCTCAACTCGCTGTTCTCCGCTCCCCTTGTCCTGTTCTTGGTTCTGCTTGCTGGCGCACTGATCGGCATAAGCCTGGAACGGGCCATCGCGGGATTAAAGAGCGAACGCCGCAAGGCTTATTGGCGCGGACGTAACCATCAGAACGGTGGCTCTGCCAAGGGCACAAAAGTAATCCCCATTTCGGGCGACAGGATCGCTGCGAACGACCAAGCCACGGAACAGTTGAAAGTTGTGATGCGGGCAGACTTCACTGCTCGCTCGTTACTCAACCGACCAGAGGCGACCGTATTCAAGGCACTAGATGCCACTGTGATTGCCCGTAATCCCGGTTGGCAGGTAATGGCGCAGGTTTCTTTGGGCGAATTTCTCGGCAGCAAAGACAAAGATGCGTATCTGGCGATAAATTCCAAACGCGTCGACTTCGCCCTAATGGACCCTGATTGCTGCGTACGCCATGCGCTAGAATATCAAGGCAATGGCCACCACCAAGGCAGCGCAGCAGCACGCGATGCGGTAAAAAAGGAAGCCTTGCGCAAAGCCGGGATCGGCTATCACGAGATTGTTGCCGGGCACACCACGCCTTCGGAATTGCGGCTGTTGGTTGAAAAGTTGGTACCGGGACCGCCAAAGGTCTGACGCAGGCTATTGGCTAGCCCTACCGCGCCTCCCGCCGGATCGTCTCCTCCAGCCGCGCAACGGTAATCCCGAACCGCCGGATGCGCATCACGTTGCGCGCGCTCTGGCCGCCGGGGTTGACGGTGATCACCTGGTGGACGCCCAGGTGGTTGTCCATCGTATAGGTCAGCGTCAGCGCGTTGCCGCTGAGGCTGCCGGACAAGTCGTCCGCCGCGTCCGAGATGGTGCCGGTGAAGCGGCCGGGCGAGGTTTCGCGCAGGCGCCACGTCCGGTGGCGTTCCGGCTGGTCACCGATTTTCACCGTCTGGTCCAGCACCATGTCACCATTGGGCTGGCGGGTGCCGAAGGTGGAGACGCGGGTGGTCTTGCGTGAAGCGAAGATCTGCGACAGCGAGCCTTCGCTGGTGGTGCGGCCGGTGAAGAAGGCCGCCGGATCGAACCGGGCCGTTGCGCTCTGCGCTTGCAGCGCGGTGGAGGCTGCCAGCACGGCTACGGTCAGCGCCCAGCCCAGGGCGCGCGGGCGCGGCGGCGCAATTGCGATTGTCATTGGTGCGACCCTCTCAGCAGGCGCCGGATCGCCGTACCTCTGCGTGATTCTTGCCCGGATGCCCCTTGTTGACGGCGCGGGCGGAGCGGTCAACCCGCCCCGCCCCCGGTCACCGCCGGGCCGCGATTAATCGTGCTCGCGGTCACCCTGCCCGATATACAGCTCGCGCCCGGTCTCGTTATAGACCTTGGCCATCTCCTCCATGCCTTTCTCGGCTTCCTCGGCGGCGATGAAGGCGCTGCTTTCCTGGTTCTGCTTCGCCGCAAAGTCGCGCACTTCCTGCGTGATCTTCATGCTGCAGAACTTGGGGCCGCACATGGAGCAGAAATGCGCCGTCTTGGCGCCTTCTGCCGGCAGGGTCTGGTCATGGTATTGCTCGGCCGTATCGGGATCGAGCGACAGGTTGAACTGGTCGCGCCAGCGGAATTCGAACCGCGCACGGCTCAGTGCATCGTCGCGCAGCTTGGCTGCCGGGTGGCCCTTGGCCAGGTCCGCCGCGTGGGCCGCCAGCTTGTAGGTCACCACGCCCACCTTCACATCGTCGCGGTCGGGCAGACCCAGGTGCTCCTTGGGCGTGACGTAGCAGAGCATGGCCGTGCCATACCACCCGATCATGGCCGCGCCGATGCCGCTGGTGATGTGGTCATAGCCGGGCGCAATATCGGTGACGAGCGGCCCGAGGGTATAGAACGGCGCTTCGCCGCAGGCCTCCAGCTGCTTGTCCATGTTCTCCTTGATCTTGTGCATCGGCACGTGGCCGGGGCCTTCGATCATCACCTGCACGTCCTGCTCCCACGCGCGCTTGGTCAGTTCGCCCAGCGTGTACAGCTCGGCGAACTGCGCTTCGTCGTTGGCGTCGGCGATGCTGCCGGGGCGCAGGCCGTCGCCCAGCGAGTAGGCGATGTCATAGGCTTTGCAGATTTCGGTGATGTCGTCGAAATGCTCGTAGAGGAAGCTCTCCTTGTGGTGGCTGAGGCACCACTTGGCCATGATGCTGCCGCCGCGCGACACGATGCCGGTCACGCGCTTGGCGGTCATCGGGATATACGGCAGGCGCACGCCGGCGTGGATGGTGAAGTAGTCCACGCCCTGTTCGGCCTGTTCAATCAGAGTATCGCGGAAGATCTCCCACGTCAGGTCCTCGGCCACGCCGCCCACCTTCTCCAGCGCCTGATAGATCGGCACGGTGCCGATGGGCACGGGGCTGTTGCGGATGATCCATTCACGCGTGTCATGGATGTTGCGGCCCGTGCTGAGGTCCATCACCGTGTCCGCGCCCCAGCGGATCGACCAGACCATCTTGTCGACTTCATTGGCCACGTCGCTCGCCACGGCGGAGTTGCCGATATTTGCGTTGATCTTGACCAGGAAGTTGCGGCCAATCGCCATCGGCTCGGCTTCGGGGTGATTGACGTTGCTGGGGATGATCGCCCGCCCGCGCGCCACTTCGTCCCGCACGAATTCGGGCGTCACGTAATCGGGGATGCTGGCGCCGAAGTCCTGCCCGTCACGGATATGCGCGCGCAGCATCTCGCGGCCCACGTTCTCGCGGATGGCGACGTATTCCATCTCCGGCGTGATGATGCCGCGGCGGGCATAGTGCATCTGGGACAGGTTGGCGCCCGGCTTGGCGCGCAGCACGGTCTTGTGCACGGCGGGGAAGGCGGGCACGCCGCCAGAGCGATCGGGGCCGAGCTGACCGTTATCCTCCGGCTTGGTTTCGCGCGCGGTGTACAGCTCCACGTCGCCGCGATCCATCTGCCACTGGCGGCGCAGTTGCGGCAGGCCGGCGGCAATGTCGATGGTGGTGGCGGGATCGGTGTAGGGGCCGGACGTGTCATAGACCCGCAGCGGCGGCTCGCCGCTCGAAGGCTCCAGGTCGATCTCGCGCATGGCCACGCCAAGCGGGCCAATGTGCACCTTGCGGCTGCCGCGGATCGGCCCGGTGGTAACGCCGATTTCCAGGCGGGAGTTGATGTCGGCCATGTGGAAGCTCTCCTCGAATGGCGGGAGAGGGATCAACGGCGCTTGACGACCGGCCCTCCCTCCGCCCGTGCTAACGGGTTCAGGTTCAACGGGTCGGGCGGTGCCATCCGCCCCTCTCAGCGCAGGCGCGCTCCCCGGGGATGGGAAGGGTTTAAGGGCAAGCGGTGGTGGTGGCAAGCGATGGTCACCATCGTCGCAACGCTTGGCCTAGGGCACTTGCGCCTGCGGACTTGCGGTGGCGCGCGCTTGCGGCCAACCACCGCACGACCCATGCCCCACTTTTACCGCCTCGATTGTCCCGCCGCTGCCGTGGCCCATGCGTTTGGCGTGGCGGCGGGCGATGATCCGTGGCGCGGCGGGCCGGTGGCGCCGGTGCAGTTCGCGCCGGTCATCACCGCAGGGCGCGAGTTCATTGCCGGGGCGCGCACGGAGCGTGGCCCACGGCGGCTGGTGCCGCGCTTGTGGGGCGTGCCGCCGCCGCCATCCGCGCCAGACCAGCGGCGCGCGGTGCTGACGGTGCGCAACATCGACAGCCCGTTCTGGATCGGCAACCTGCGCAACAGCGAATTCCGCTGCCTGGTCCCGGCCACCAGCTTCAGCGAATGGGGCGCCGGGATCGATACCGAGGGCCGGCGGCTGCGGCACACGGTGGCTGCGGCCGATGGCGGGCTGCTGGCGCTGGCGGGCGTGTGCAAGGATGCCGAGGTGCCCGGTTTCGCGCTGCTCACCTGCCGCGCCAGCCCCATGCTGCGGGCGCTGGGTATAGAGCGGATGCCGGTGGTGCTGCCGCGTGATGGGCGCGCGCTGGATACCTGGCTCCACGGCGGGTGGGATCAGGCCGCCGCACTGGTCACGCCTGCACCGGACGAGGCGCTGCGCTTGCTTGATTGAGGCGGGCGGCCACTCGTGTTAGCATCATCGCCGAGGGGGTCTTTCACCTGAGGAGAAGGATCATGCACAAACGGTTTGCAGTGATTGCCGCCACATCGCTCGCCACCCTGCCGCTGGCTGCCGCCGCGCATCACGGCTGGGGCTGGACGCAGGAACAGGAGAGCCGCCTGGCCGGCACCATCCAGTCGATCAGCTTCGGCAATCCGCACATGCACCTGCAAATCCGCGATGCAGAAGGGGCGCTGTGGGAAGTGGACCTGTCACCCCCCATCGTGGCCGCGCCATCGGGCTTTTCCTCCGACCATGCCCGCGCGGGCGACCGGGTCAGCGTAACCGGCCACCGTGCGCGCGATGCGGCTGTGCGCGGCTTCAAGGGTGAGACGATCACCGTGCGCGGGCGGACTTTCGATGTCTATCCGCAGCGCGAGAAGACGCTCCCGGCCAGCTGATCTAGCCCGCCTGCCCTAACCAGCCTGCCAGCTGGCGACCGCATCAATCGGCCACAGCAGCATCAGCACGTTCAGCGTCAGGTTGTCGCGAATCACCGCCAGGGCCAGCAGTTCCAGGAACAGCCCCAGCACCACGCTGGCCCACCACGGCCGGCGCAGGGCAACCAGGAAGCCCAGCGTCATCCAGCCGATGTCGGCGGCGGAATTGACGATGGAAT
>JAZKFK010000319.1:0-9687 GCA_040386475.1 Pseudomonadota bacterium
TGGAATCACCGTAGGAATAGAACCGGTATTCCTGCTCTACCGCGTGGGCATAGGCTGCCTGCATCCGCTCACGGCCCATCAACGCGCTGACCAGCATGAACAGGGTCGATTTTGGCAGGTGGAAGTTGGTCATCAGCCCGTCCACCGCGCGGAAAGTATAGCCGGGTGTGATGAAGATGGCCGTGTCGCCCGCGAAGGGGTGGATCGTGCCATGCTCGTCCGTCGCGCTTTCCAGCAGGCGCAGCGCGGTGGTGCCAGCAGCGATGATGCGTCCACCCCTGGCGCGCGCTTCGTTGAGCATCGCGGCGGTTTCCGCAGGGATGCGGCCGAATTCAGCATGCATGGCATGGTCGGCGGTGTCGTCCACTTTCACCGGCAGGAAGGTGCCCGCCCCGACGTGCAACGTCAGCGTGGCGCTGAGCACTCCGGCAGCGTCCAGCGCGGCAATCAGTTCGGGCGTGAAATGGAGCGAGGCGGTGGGGGCCGCAACCGCGCCATCCTCGCGCGCGAACATGGTCTGGTAATCGGCCTTGTCCGCCTCGTCAGCGCCGCCGCGCTTTTGCGCGATATATGGCGGCAGCGGCATCCTTCCGGCGCGTTCCAGCAGCACTTCCACCGGCTCGTCGCCCGCAAAGGCCAGCGTGAAGCTGCCGTCGGCATGGCGCGTTTCGGCCACGGCGGAAACATCGGCGGGAAAGGTGATCGTATCGCCTTCGCGCAGCCGCTTGGCGTTGCGGATGAAGGCCTGCCAGCGGCGCAGGTCCACCCGCTTGTGCAGCGTAGCTCCGATGCGGGCCTCGCCGCGCATTCCCTCCAGTTGGGCGGGAATCACGCGGGTGTCGTTGAACACCAGTACGTCGCCAGCGCGCAGGAGGTTCGGCAAGTCGCGTACGCCGGCATCTTCGAAGGGAGCATCAGGACCACGCACCACCAGCATGCGCGCGGCATCGCGCGGCCTCACCGGGCGCAGCGCGATCCGCTCTGGCGGCAGGTCGAAGTCGAACAGGTCAACCCGCATGGCGGGCCTCGATGCTCAGCTGCCGCCGGCGTTGCGCAGGCTTTCGGGCGAGAGCGACTGCGTCATCGGGCGCGGCGCGGTGGGCATCAGCTGCGGAATGTTGTCCGCCGCGATGCTGGCCTGCAGGATGCGCGTGGGATCGGCCGGCGGCTCACCCCGGTTGATCGAATCGACTCCTTCCATTCCGGCAATCACGCGGCCGAAGTTGGAATAGTTCCGGTCCAGCGTGAAACGCGGGTAGAACACGATGAAGAACTGGCTGTTGGCGCTGTTCTCGTCATTGCCCAGCCGGGCCATCGAGACCGATCCGCGCACGTGAGGCATGCGATTGAATTCGGCCGGCAGGTCGGGCAATTCGGAACCGCCCTGGCCGGTACCGGTGGGATCGCCGGTCTGCGCCATGAAGCCATCGATCACGCGGTGGAAAATCACGCCGTTGTAAAACCCGCTGCGCGCCAGTTCCTTCACCCGCTCGACATGGCCCGGCGCCCACTGCGGCACCAGGCGGATGGCTACGCGGGTGCCATTGGACAAATCGAGGAACAGGATGTTCTCACGGTCTACCGTCAGGTCAGGGTTGGCGGAGAGGACCGCGATAGGCGTGGTCGCCGGATCGACGGCAGCGGCTGGCTGGTCCTGCGCCACGGTAGGCACGGCGGTGAAGGCGCTGGCACCAAGGGCCAACGGCGCGAGAAGCGAGGCGAACAAACGGTTCATAGGTGCTCTGGCAGTCCTTACGGAGAATTCGTGACGAGTGCCCTAGTGGCTCGGGGCTGACAGTTCAATGAACATGGATGTTCGCTTCGGCGTTCGCCCCTAACGTTCGCCTTTGCGCCCGATCCGCTCCACCCGTGCCACCACCGCTTCGCAGATCGGCGGGCTGACAAAGCGCGACACATCGCCGCCGTAGAAGGCGATTTCCTTTACCAGCTTGCTGGCGATGGGTTGCAGCGAGATGTCGGCCATCAGGAACACGGTTTCGATGCGGCTGTTCAGCTGCTGGTTCATGCCGGCCATCTGGTATTCGTACTCGAAGTCCGCCACGGCGCGCAGGCCGCGCACGATGATGCTGGCTCCTTCGCGCTCGGCCACATCCATCAGCAGGGCATCGAAGCCCTTGATCTCGATGTTGCCCAGGCCAAGCCGGGCCACTTCGCTGGCGGCCATGTCCATCCGCTCGGCGTGAGTGAACATCGGGTCCTTGCTGGGGTTGGTGGTGACCCCCACGATCAGCCGGTCAACCAGCTTGGCCCCGCGGCGCATGATATCGGCGTGGCCCAGCGTGAACGGGTCGAATGTGCCGGGGTAAAGGCCGATACGCTCTGCCATCAATGGTCGCGATCGACCACGTAGCGGGCCAGCGCGCGCAGCAGTTCCGCCTCGTCACCGTGTCCGGCGAGGTGGCCAATGGCTTGCTCTGACAGGAAGCGCGCCTGTTCGCGCGCCTTTTCCGGCCCCATCAGCGACACGAAGGTGGCCTTGCCTTGCCCCTCGTCCTTGCGCAGCGCCTTTCCGGCCTTGGCCTCGTCACCTTCATGATCCAGCAGGTCATCGGCAATCTGGAAGGCCAGGCCAATGTCGCGGGCATAGGCACGCAAGTGCGCGCGGCCTTCTTCCGGAACCTTGCCGAGGATCGCGCCCATTTCCACCGCCGCCATCAACAGCGCGCCGGTCTTCAGCTGTTGCAGGCGAGTGACGCCGTGCAGGTCGAACTGCACCTCGTCCGCCGCCATATCCATTACCTGGCCGCCGGCCATGCCGTTATGGCCGCTCGCCCTGGCCAGCGCGCCCACCAGTTCGGCACGGATAAAGGGATCGTGGCTCACCTCCTGCCCGGCCAGCAGTTCGAACGCCAGAGCATGCAGCGAATCGCCCGCCAGCACCGCCAACGCCTCGTTGAATGCCACATGCAACGTGGGCTTCCCGTGGCGCATGGCATCGTTGTCCATGCACGGCAGGTCATCGTGGATCAGCGAATAGACGTGGATCGCCTCGATCGCGCAGCCTGCCCGCACCGCTGCACCGCGCGATGCGCCGTACATTTCGGCCACCGTCACCAGCAGCAGCGGGCGCACGCGTTTGCCGCCGCCGATGGCAGCATAACGCATGGCTTCCACCAGCCTGGCGCGCGCATCATCCGGTAGCGGCAGGATATAATCGAACGCCGCATCCACCTCGCGCTGGATCGCACTGAGGCCACGGGCCAGCAGGTTATCCGCCACAGCTACGCCCATCGCCTGAGTCCCCACTTCCCGGCCTCACTCTGCGTCGAACGGTACGGTAGCCGCCACGCGCCCGTCCGGACCGACGACAATCTTTTCGATCCGCGCCTGCGCTGCATCAAGCCGCGCCTGGCAGTGGCGCCGGAGATCCTCACCTCGCTCGTAAAGCGAAATCGATTCGTCCAGCGGCACCTCGCCACTTTCCAGCCGCCGCACCACGTCCTCCAGCGCCTTCAGGGCATCTTCAAAGGTCATGGCGGCAATTTCGGGGGTGGGCGTGTCCATCCGCTGCGGTTTGGCGGGGACAGCGGCCAGCGTCAAGCGCAGCGGGAATTGCGCGGGGCTGGTGGGACCGCTAAGGCCCGCCCCATGTCCCAGATCACGCAAGATGTCGTCGCGGCCCATGGCCTCAATCCCGAAGAATACGAGCGCGTGCTGCACGCGCTGGGGCGCGAGCCCAATCTGGTGGAGCTTGGCATCTTCTCGGTCATGTGGTCCGAGCATTGCAGCTACAAGTCATCGCGCTTCCACCTGAAGAAGTTGCCGACGCAGGCCCCGTGGGTGATCTGCGGCCCGGGCGAGAATGCCGGCGTGATCGACATTGGCGATGGGCAGGCGGCCATCTTCAAGATGGAGAGCCACAACCACCCCAGCTATATCGAGCCGTACCAGGGCGCCGCCACCGGCGTGGGCGGCATTTTGCGTGACGTGTTCACCATGGGTGCGCGGCCTATCGCCAATGCCAATGCGCTGCGCTTTGGCCGGCCAGACCACCCCAAGATGAAGCACCTGGTGCAGGGCGTGGTCTCCGGCATCGGCGGCTATGGCAATTGTGTGGGCGTGCCCACGGTGTGCGGCGAGACCAATTTCCATCCTGCTTACGATGGCAACATCCTGGTCAACGCGATGACCGTGGGCCTGGCCGATGCGGACAAGATTTTCTACTCGGCTGCCACCGGCGTGGGTAACCCGATCGTCTATGTCGGCTCCAAGACCGGGCGCGACGGCATTCACGGTGCCACCATGGCCAGCGCCGATTTTGGCGAGGATGCCGAAGCCAAGCGCCCAACGGTGCAGGTGGGCGATCCCTTCACCGAGAAGCTGCTGATCGAAGCGTGCCTGGAATTGATGGCCACCGATGCCATTGTCGCCATCCAGGACATGGGCGCGGCGGGCCTCACCAGCTCCAGCGTGGAAATGGCCACCAACGGCGAAACCGGCATCCGGCTGAACATGAACATGGTCCCCTGCCGCGAAACCGGCATGACGCCATATGAAATGATGCTGAGCGAAAGCCAGGAGCGGATGCTGATGGTCCTCAAGCCCGGCAAGGAGCCGATGGCCGAGGCGATCTTCAGGAAGTGGGAACTGGATTTCGCGGTGATCGGCGAAGTCACTGACACCCGCCACATGGTGCTGGAATTCAACGGCGAAGTGGTGTGCGATATTCCGCTGGGACCGCTTGCCGCTGACGCGCCAGAATACGAACGCCCTTATATCAGCCGCGACGAATATCGCGTGTGGGCCGGCACCAAGCCGCTGGAAGATATTCCGTCCGGCGAGGACGTGGGCGGTGACCTGCTCACGCTGCTCGCCTGCCCCGATCTCGCCAGTCGCAAGTGGATCTGGGAACAGTACGACAGCCAGGTAGGTGCCGATACCCTGCAGACCGGCGGAGATGCGGCCGTGGTGCGCATTTACGGCACCCGCAAGGCGCTGGCCATCACCACCGATTGCACGCCGCGCTATGTGTTCGCCGATCCATATGAAGGCGGAAAGCAGGCGATTGCAGAAGCTTATCGCAACCTTTGCGCAGTGGGTGCGAGGCCGCTGGCGGTGACCAACTGCCTCAACTTCGCCAACCCGCAGCGGCCCGAGATCATGGCCCAACTGGTCCACGCGTTGGACGGCATGGGCGAGGCCTGCCGCACGCTCGACTTCCCGATCGTGAGCGGCAACGTCAGCCTGTATAACGAAAGCAAGGCCACCGGCGGCGGCAGCGCCATCCTGCCCACCCCGGCCATTGGCGGCGTGGGCGTGATCGAAGATTACGACGGCATGATGACCCTGCCGTTCAAGCAGGCGGGCGATGCCATCTACTTGCTGGGCGCCGAGCCGTGGGCTACCCCCAATCCGGAGCGCAGCCTTGTTGGCCAGTCGCTGTGGCTGCGCGAAATTCACGGGCGCGAGGAAGGCCGCGCACCGCATGTCGATCTGGTGCTGGAAAAGAACAGCGGCGAATTCATCCGCGAACTGATCGCGGCAGGACTGGCCAACGCCGTGCACGATGTGTCCGATGGCGGGCTAGCCGTGGCGCTGGCTGAAATGGCCATGGCCAGCGGCCTGGGTGCCGAGGTCGAGAATCACCCCGACTACAACCCGGCCCGCTGGTGGTTTGGCGAGGATCAGGGTCGCTACATCATCACCGTGCCCGATGTGGCCGCCTTCCAGGCGCAGCTGGCCAAGGGTACCCGCAACGAGGACACGGCAGCATCAGGCGTGCGGCGCCTTGGCACCGTGGGCGGCAACAGCCTGTTCGGAGTGGAGCTGGACGCGCTGAAGGCAGCGCACCTCAGCTTCTTTGCGGAGTGGATGGAGGCTTAAGACCTTTACCCACCCGCCAGCACGTTGATCGTCAGAGCCAGAATACCAAGGTTGAATACAAAGGCGAACAGCCCGTGCGCTGTCGCCAATCGGCGCATCCTGGGGTGAGTGATGGCGATGTCGGCCGTCTGGCTGGTCATGCCGATCACGAAGGCGAAATTGACGAAATCGGCGAATTCCGGCGCGTGATCGCCGGGGAAGCGCAGGCCGCCGAAATCGCCGCCAGCATCCTTGCCGTAAAACAGCCGCGCATAATGGAACGAGTAGATTAGGTTGGCGAAGGTCCAGCTAATGGCCAGCGTGCCCACCAGCAGCGCGGCGCTGGCCGGACCCTTCGCGCTGGCGTCTGACACGAGCTCGGTCAAGGCGGTCAGGACCACCCCGCTGATCACGCCGGTCAGGATAAGCAGCAGGCTCTGGTTGGCATCGTCGCGCTCGGCTTCGCTGCGCATCCGTTCGGCCGTGCCGAGACGCCACAGGTTGATGCATGATGATATGAAAACCAGGCCGGCCAGGTCGAACGCCACCAGCATGGCATCGCGCAAGGGCATCACCCGGCTCAGCGGCCACGCGGCCAGCGCCAGCACCGCCAGGAACAACTTGTAGCGCCAGTGCTTCACCGCAGTTCTCCCCGCGATGCGAAGCCTAGGCTACCCAGTGGGCCTGGTCTATGCCCAGCAGCTTGAGCAGCGCAGTCAGGTCACCCCGGTCGACCCAGCCATTGGCGGCGAGGCGCGCCTTGGGCTTGGCGTAATAGGCCATGCCATAAGTGGAGGCCTGCAACATCGGGATGTCATTGGCCCCGTCCCCCGCCGCCATGCTGACCACGTTACCGCCAAGCAGGGCGATTTCCTCTTCCAGTACGGCCTGCTTGGTGGCGCTGCCGCAGATGTGCCCGACAAGTCCGCCGGTCAGTTTGCCGCCCGCCACTTCAAGCTGGTTGCCGGCCACCCGGTCAAACCCGATCTGCGCGGCGATCTCATCGGCAAAGTGATGGAAGCCCCCGGTAACCAGTGCGGTACGGCAGCCGAGTGCTTTCAGCGTTTCCACCAGCGTGCGCGCACCGGGATTGGCGCGGATGCGCTCGTCCAGGCACTGGCGGATGGCGCTTTCGTCCAGCCCGGCCAGCAATCCCACACGTTCGCGCAAGGCACTTTCGAAATCGAGTTCACCCTGCATGGCCCGTTCGGTAATTTCGGCGATCTGCGGCTTGATCCCGGCATAGTCGGCCAGCTCGTCGATGCATTCCTGCCCGATAATGGTGGAATCCATGTCCGAGACGAAGACCTGCGGAGCGGTGATCGGCTCGCTCGCCACAATCGCGTCACTAGGTGCAAAGTGCGCGTCCAGCGCGCCGCGGAAGGCCGCCATGTCATCGCCCGGCGAGGTTATCTCGATCACGTCGCTGCATGCATCCAGCAATTGCGCATCGGCCATTGCCAGCCCGCGCGCGGCCAGATCGGCAGCGAAGGCATCGAGGCGTGTTTCCAGTGCGGCGGTGTCTGCTATCAGGCGGGCGATGAGCAACGATCATACTCCGGGCTTTAATAAGGTGGCGCTCATTGCAGGGCCGACCGCCAGCGGCAAGAGCGATCTGGCCGTGCGGCTGGCTCTGGCCTTGCGCGATGCGGGCCAAGAAGCCGTGGTCATCAATGCGGACAGTGCGCAGGTCTATGCCGATCTGCGGGTACTGAGCGCCCGCCCCTCGGCGGAAGAGATGCGCGGTGTGCCACACAAGCTGTTCGGCGCCTGGGACGGAGCGGACGCCTGCTCCGCCGCTGAATGGGCTGCAGCGGCCAAGGCCGAGATAGCCCTCGCCCATGCTGCCGGGACCATTCCGATCCTCGTCGGCGGCACCGGCCTCTATATCCGCACCCTGCTGGATGGGATCGCGCCAGTGCCACCCATTCAAGATCCGGTGCGCGAGGTGGTGCGGGCGATGACCCCGCCGCAGGTCTACGCCGCACTGATGGAGGAAGATCACGCCTATGCCCTGCAACTCAACCCCGCTGATCGCCAACGCACTTGTCGCGCGCTGGAAGTTGTCCGCTCCACCGGCAAATCGTTGAAGGAATGGCAGCAGCACATGGTGGGCGGGATCGCCGATGCTATCACCCTTGCCCCGATGGTGCTGCTGCCTGAACGCGAGGCGCTGTATGCCCGCTGCGATGCGCGGTTCGCGGCGATGATGGACGACGGCGCGGTGGAAGAAGTGGCAACGCTGCTTAGCCGCCAACTTGATCCGCTACTGCCAGTGATGTGCGCCATCGGCGTGCGCGAGATTGCCGGATACCTGCACGGAACGTGGAGCCGCGAGGGAGCGATTGCCATGGGCCAGCAGGCCACCCGCAACTATGCCAAGCGGCAATACACGTGGTTGCGCCATCAGCCACCGCCCGGATGGCAGCGCCTTACAGCAGAAAGTGTCGATTTACAGCGAGACTTTGAAATATTATTCCGCAACTAAGGGTTGACATGGCATTTTGTGTCGCCTAGCAGGCCGACCACACGAGTTTTCCGGTTGGAGAGGAGCGGCCCGGTGCGAGGAAATCGCGCCGGGTCCGTTTTTTCCACCGGCAGGCAAAAGCCAAGTTTGGAGAAGCAAATTGACCGAGGAACGCAGCGGCGCTGCGATTTTGTGCGAAACGCTGGTGCGGCAGGGGGTCGAATTCGTATTCGGCTATCCCGGCGGCGCCGTGCTGCCGATCTATGACGAGCTGTTTTCGGACAATCGCATCCGCCACATCCTGGTCCGGCATGAAGCTGGCGCGGCTCACGCGGCGGAAGGCTATGCCCGCTCCACCGGCAAGCCTGGCGTGGTGCTGGTCACCAGCGGCCCTGGCGCGACCAATGCCATCACCGGCATCGCCGATGCGTTCCTCGATTCGATCCCGCTGGTAGTTATCACCGGGCAGGTCGCGACCAACCTGATCGGCACCGATGCCTTTCAGGAAGCCGACACCATCGGCCTCACCCGCCACTGCACCAAGCACAACTATCTGGTGAAAGACCCGGCAGAACTGGCCGCGACGATAGACGAGGCATTCGAGATCGCCACCACCGGCCGCCCCGGTCCGGTGCTGATCGACATCCCCAAGAACGTGCAGGTGGCCACCGCGCCGATGCACGATGGCCCGATCCAGCGCCCGCGCCGCTACAACCCGCGCATGGTCGCCCCGCCCGAGGAGATCATGGAGGCGGTGGAACTGATCGCCAATGCCCAGCGGCCGATCTTCTACACTGGCGGCGGCGTGATCAATTCCGGCCCACGCGCTACTGAACTGCTGCGCCAGTTGCAGGTGCTGACCGGCGCTCCGGTTACCTCCACGCTGATGGGTCTGGGCGCTTTCCCTTCCACCCACCCCGCGTGGCTGGGCATGCTGGGCATGCACGGTACGCTGGAAGCCAATATGGCGATGAACCAGTGCGACGTGATGGTGAACATCGGCGCCCGCTTCGACGACCGGGTGACCGGGCGGCTCGACGCGTTCAGCCCCGATTCCACCAAGATCCACATCGATATTGACCGCGCCTCCATCAACAAGGTGGTGCCGGTTGATCTTGGCATCGTGGGCGATTGCGCCACGGTTCTGGAGCAGTTGATCGCCTGCTGGGGCGAGCGCAACGCGCAGGATCTGACAGAATGGAACGCCCGCATCGCCGGCTGGCGCGCGCGCGACAGCCTGGCCTATCCGGCGCAGAGCCGCGACGGCGCGATCATGCCGCAGCATGCGGTGGAGCGTCTCCACGCCCTCACCCACAAGCTCGATCCGATCATCACCACCGAGGTCGGCCAGCACCAGATGTGGGCCGCGCAGTACTTCGGGTTCGAGGATCCCAACC
>JAZKFK010000320.1:0-7062 GCA_040386475.1 Pseudomonadota bacterium
ACCGCCCGCTGCCTGGCGCTGAAAGGCGCGCAATTGCTGCTCTATCCCACCGCCATCGGCAGCGAGCCGAAAGACGCCGAAATGGATACCAGCCGCATGTGGCGCCGCGCCATGATCGGCCACGCGGTGAGCAACTGCATGCCCGTGGTTGCCGCCAACCGCATCGGTCACGAAGGCAGCCAGGAAGCTTGCAACCGGTTCTATGGCCACAGCTTCATCTGCGATGAATGGGGCGATTACGTGGAACAGTTCGGCGCCGAGGAAACCGGCGTGCTGGTGGCCACCTTCGACCTTGATGTCGCCCGCAAGCACCGCGCCAGCTGGGGCTTCTTCCGTGATCGGCGGCCAAACCTGTACTCGCGTATCGCCGAGGATATCTGAGCCAATGCCCCCGCCTGCGGGAGGGGGTTGGGGGGTGGGCATGGCAAATGGTTCGCATTACCTGATCGCGCTCGGCTCCAACCAGCGCCACCCGCTGCTGGGGTCGCCGCGTGAAGTGGTGGCCGCTGCCGCAGACCTGATCGACGAGACGCTGGGCAAGGTCCAGGCGCGCAGCCCGATCATCGACAGCGCTCCCGTGGGGCCGTCACAGCGGCGCTATGCCAACAGCGCGCTGGTGCTCAAGAGCAAGCTTTCGCCGCTGGAACTGCTCGCCGCGCTGCAATGGCTGGAAAGCCAGCTGGGCCGCGTGCGGCGCGGGCAGCGCTGGCGCAGCCGCGTGATCGATCTGGATGTGGTGTTGTGGAGCGGCGGCGTGGTGGTGGAACCGCGCCTGCAAGTGCCGCACCCGCTGTTCCGCCAGCGCGACTTCGTGCTCGGCCCTGCCGCTGCAATTGCGCCAGGCTGGCGCGATCCGCTGACCGGCCTGACGCTGGCCCACCTGCATGCCCGCTTGACCCGCCGCAGACCGCTGCCTAGGTGACCGCATTCCCAAGGCGTGGGCCCGTAGCTCAGTAGGTAGAGCAGCTGACTTTTAATCAGCGGGTCACAGGTTCAAATCCTGTCGGGCTCACCACATCTTTCGCCCCGGGGGCAGCACACCTGGCAACGGCGCCAGCCTGATTGCCAAAGCGGGAGGTTCGTGAAATAGCGCGGACTGTGGGTAGGGTCTTGGATTGAAGGAAAGCACGCTGGACTGGGGGCCTCTTGCCGAATCCGTGGGGCCGCGCTTGCGCTTGCTGCGCAACATCCTCCACGCGCGCTCGCTTGCAGTCAGCGAACCCTTCGGCCTGCCAACCGGATCGCTGACCATCATGTGCCTGATCGCGGCAAATCCCGGCAATTCGCAAAAGCAGTTGGCCGATTGGGCTGGCATCACCAGCCCCGGACTGGTTGGCGTGGTTGACGAACTGGAACGGCGCGGCTTGGTCGCGCGCGTCCGCTCGCTGACCGACCGGCGCCGTAACAGCCTGGTGCTGTCGGAGGAGGGTGAGCGGACCATGCAGGCGCTGCTGGCCGAAGTTTCGCTAATCGAGGCCCCGATCCGGGATGCGCTGGGCCCGGCAGACATGCGCCGCCTGATCGACCTGATCGACCGCGCGCTGCAGTCCATGCAACAGCCGAAGGCCTGACCGGGACAACGCTGCGCCCTTCGGCAAGCGACCTGCGCCGGCGACCCGCAGTTCGACCATGCGGGGGAAAAGCTCGTTTACCGGTGTGTGCGGAAGAGTGGGTTCTAGCGGACCACGAGGTAGACGCTGGCGGCCCGGCTGCCGTTGTTCTGCAAGGCGATGGCGAAGCGTTCGGTAAAGATCGGTAGCCAGTTGCAGCTGGCGCGCGGGGCCACCTGGCGGGTGCACACGGCTTCTGCGCGCGGATTTCTGATGGCCATGGCCACCGCGCCGCTCGTGCCTTGGGTGGACACTTGGGCGGCAATCTGCGCGCGTTGCCCGGCCAGGAAGATCTGCTGGATCACCAGACTTTCGCCCGGCTGCACCACGGCGCGGCGATAGGCCGGACCCAACGCCCGCCCGCGCCACGGGGCACCGTCAGGCGTCTTGTGCTGGCTGCGCCACTGGTTCAGCGGATCATCGCTGCCGGCATTGTCGGCCAGGTGCACGCCCAGCGCATCCAGCCGTTCGAGATAGGGCGCGCGCGCTGCAGCCGAAGGGGCTGCCTCGGCTGCGGCGAGCAATGCGGCGGCGTCCTCGACCGGGTTGCCGGGCGGCCCGGCGGTGACTGGGGGGGCGGTGACTAGCAGGGCGGCGACTGGCGGGGCGACGATCGCGGCTTGCTGCTCGCCAGAGGAACATGCCGACAGGCCCAGCAGCGCTGCTGCCGCCAGGCCCCGTCCGATTGTGCCCCCCAAGGGCATCGCCCGCTGCATCAAGCGTCCCTTTCCCACATGACGTGGGGTTTGATGATGAAATGCGCTCCCCTGGCCTTGTCGGCCAGGGCAATGGACATACCGTGCCGCAAGGCGATGGCGCGAGCAAGCGCCAGTCCCAGGCCGTGGCTGGTCTTGCCGCCTGCGCCTTGCCCGGTGCGGAACCGTTCGAACACCAGGGGGCGCAGCGCAGGCTCGATCCCCGGGCCATCGTCGCGCACTTCGATCACGGGGCCGTGGCTGATCGACAGCGTCACCTGGCCGCCGCGCGGCACGTATTTGAGGGCATTGTCGAGCAGGTTGGAAATCAGCCGGGTCAACTGCATCGGCTCGCCCAAAAGGCGCACGCCGGGCTCGATGTAATGGCGCAGGACAATGCCTTCCTCCTCCGCGCTGCCAGCGTAAAGATCGATCAGGTTGGCGGCGAGGTCGGACAAGTCCACTTCGGTCAGGCCGGTGATATCACCCACGCGCGCTTCGCTGCTGGCAATATCCAGCAGCGAATCGAGCATGGTGACCACGCTGCGAATATCGCTGCGGCAGCGTTCCAGCACTTCGGGATCGCATTCTGCCGGCAGGGTGCGCATGGCATTGACCAGCCGGCTGTCGAGATGGGTCAGCGGGGTGCGGATCTCGTGCGCGATATGATCGGACATGTGCCGGTG
This sequence comes from Pseudomonadota bacterium, assembly GCA_040386475.1. Classification (GTDB taxonomy): domain Bacteria; phylum Pseudomonadota; class Alphaproteobacteria; order Sphingomonadales; family Sphingomonadaceae; genus Alteraurantiacibacter. The sequence goes on from JAZKFK010000320.1 coordinate 2,992, forward strand.
CGTGTTGGCAAGGGTGGCCGACCGGGCGATCGAACGGGTGGACAGCTCCGCCAGTTCACCGATTTCGTCATCGTAGGCGCTGTCGGGCAGGGTCACTTCGCCGCCATCTTCGGCAGTGCGGAAGGCCTTGCTGATCTCGCCAATGCGCTGGCGCAAGGTGCCTGCCGCGCGGCGTCCCAGCGCCCAGCTGGCCAGCACGATCAGCGCCGCGCCAATCCCGAACATGCCGATCAGCCGCAGCAGCGCGTTCCAGTCCCGCTCGTAAGTGCGCGCCACCAGCAGGTCCAGATCGGGCGCCAGCCGCGTGGCGCGGGCATAGACCGGCGTGCCATCGGGCAGGGTGACAAAACCCTGTTCAGACAGGCTGGCCGCCAGCGTGGGCCATTGCTTGATGTTGCCGGCCAGTTGCGTGCCACCGGGGCGTATCGCCATATAGCGCGCCTGGCGGCCTTCCAGGCTGACCACCGATGAGCGATCATCCAGCCGGCTCAGCAATTCCTGCTCGCCGCCACTGGCATAGATATCGGCCAGGCCCGCAATATCGGTATCAATCGTGGCCGCCAGCGAGCGTTCGGTCGTCTGCCAGCTATCCCACACCGTCATGCCGAACAGCAGCGCCAGCGCCAGCAGCGTGAACAGCAGCGCGCGGTTGACCAGCGCGCCGAAGATCGACCGCTTATGGCTGCCCGGCGGGGGCGGCAAAGTCAGGACAGGGCCGCTGACCACCCGCTATTCGCCCCGCGTCAGCCGGTAGCCGGTGCCCCAGATGGTCTCCAGAGCGGGCGCGGTAAAGCCGGTCTCCAGCTTGCGGCGCAAACGGCCGATGTTGACATCGACCACGTTGGTCTGCGGATCGAAGTTCATCTTCCACACGTCACGCAGCAGCATGTCGCGCGTCACGATCTCGCCCGCGTTCTCCATGAAATAGCGGAACAGCTCGAATTCCTTGGGGCTGAGCGGCACGTGCACGTTGCGGCGGAAAGCGGTGCGCGCCTTCACGTGGCATTCGAACTGGCCATAGATGATGATGGCCGAATGGGTGCGTCCCTCGGCCCGGCGGACCAAAGCCTTCAGGCGGGCGGTCAACTCCTCCGGCTCGTACGGCTTGGCCAGGTAATCGTCCACGCCCGCTTCCAGCCCTTCCACGCGGTTGCTGGCGCGGCCCAGGGCAGACAGCATCAGCACCGGCGCATCGACCCCGCTGGTGCGCAGCCGCTGGACAATCTCCAGCCCGTCCATATCGGGCAACATGCGATCGAGGATGATCGCGTCAAACGGCTCCAGCGCCGCGCGGCGCAGGCCATCCAGCCCGCGCATTTCCCACACGACCTGCGTGCCCTGGCGGGCCAGCAGCGCAGTGAGATCGGCCGCGGCTTCGGCGTTGTCCTCGATGTACAGCAGCTTCATGCCTTGTTTGCCCCCGCAATGGCCCTGCCAATCGTCCTGCCTGTTTAGACCGGCTATCCTGCTTATGGCACGACACCCTTGGTGGGGAAGATGACATTTGCCGTTACAATTGCCCCGCCGCGCACCTTGCGCGATAAGGTTGCGCAGGTTCGCGGGGAGTGTGGCGCCATGCCGGTGGCCGATCGAGTGAAAGAAGCCGGGGCTCCGCCGCGCGGCGGCTATCAGCCCAGCCGTCGCCCGCGCTGGTGGCTGGTGCTGCTGATCGCTGCGGGTCATGTGGCCGTGGGCCTGCTGCTGGCGCGCTTGCTGGCGCCGCAATTCACCGCCCGCATCGTGGAGCGGGCGACCACGCAGTTGACCGTGTTCATCACCGCGCCGCCAGAGCCACCGCCGCCGCCAGCCGATCCTGAGCCCGATGCCGGCGCAGCGGGCGATCCGGGGCGCGAGGCTGTCGCCAAGCCGCAGGAAGCCGTGCCCAACCCCCTGCCCAGTCCCAGCCCGGTGCCGCGCGCAGCCTCCACCGGCGGCGCCAGCCAGTCCGGCGCGGCGGATGAGGGGGCCGGCACCGGCAACCAGGGTCCGGGCGATGGCACCGGCAGCGGCACTGGCGGGCAGGGGCGCGGCGGCGGCATTGCCAGCGGGCCAACAGTGCGATCGGGCGAATTGAACGAGGCGCGCGATTTCCCCGTGCCACCGGGTGGGCGTGAAACGCGGCTGGGCAAGTCGGTCACAGTCAACTTTACCGTCACCGTGGATGGCCGCGCGCGCGATTGCCGGGTGGTGGCCAACCAGGTGGACGAAGCCAGCGCCGCGCGCGTGTGCCCGCTGGTGGTGGAGAAGATCCGCTTCACCCCGGCGATGACTGCCGACGGCACGCCGGTAGAGGCGCGCTACGGCTATCGGGTGGATTTCCGGCGCCGCAATTAGTCCTTTCTTGCACCTGCAACAGGAATGCGGGAGGGAAGGAGCCATGAGCACGATCCATCCCGTTATCCTGTGCGGCGGCAGCGGCACGCGGCTGTGGCCGCGCAGCCGCAAGGCCATGCCCAAGCCGTTCCTGCCACTGGTGGGGGATCGCACGCTGTTCGAAGCCACGCTGGATCGCTGCGCCGACGACACGCTGTTTGCCGCTCCCACCGTGGTTACGGGTGCCGCGCACCTCGATCACGTGCTGGCGCAAGGTGCGGGCCACGCCGGGCTGTCGGTGATTGTCGAGCCCTTGGCGCAAAATACCGCCGCGGCGATTGCGCTGGCCGCCTGCCGCTTGCCCGCCGATGCGGTGATGCTGGTGTGCCCCAGCGATCATCACATCGCCGATGTGGCCGCCTTCCGCGCTGCTGCTGTCGCAGCGGCCAGGCTGGCGGCGGAAGGCTGGATGGTCAGCTTCGGCATCGTGCCCACCGCGCCCGAAACCGGCTTTGGCTATATCCGCCGGGGCGCGGCCTTGGCGGGCGGGTTCAAGGTCGATCGCGTTGTCGAAAAGCCCGATCTGGCCACGGCTACCGGGTTCCTGGCCGATGGCGGCTATAGCTGGAACGGCGGCATCTTTGCCTTCGCTGCCGGGGCCTTCATGGCCGAGCTGGCGGCCACCCGGCCCGATATTGCCGCCGCAGTGCGGCAGTCGGTGGCGGCCGGGCACGCCGAGGGGCCTGCCTTCTATCCCGACGCCGCCGCGTTCGGTTCGTTCAAGGGCGATTCGGTTGATTACGCGGTAATGGAAAAGACCGCCCGCGCCGCGATGGTGCCGGTCAGCATGGGTTGGAGCGATATCGGCAACTGGCACGCGTTGCGCGATGCCTTGCCCGCCGATGACGATGGCAACCGCGTGGCGGGCCGGGTGGACCTGGTCGATTGCCGTGACGTGCTGGTGCAGAGCGATGGCCCGCGTGTCTCGGTCATCGGGCTGGAGGGGGTGGCGGTGATCGTCGATGGCGACGAGGTGCTGGTGACCACGATGGCCGGCGCGCAACTGGTGGGGAAATTGCCCGGAGCCGCCAACCAATGATTGCCGCCAACCAATGACTGGTGCGGGCGGCATGATCGCGCAGACCATCCAGCTGGCGCTGGCGCCGGTGTTCGTGCTGGTGGCCATCGGCAATATCATGAACATCCTGTCGAGCCGGCTGGGCCGCGTGGTTGATCGCAGCCGCGTGCTGCAACAGCGCCATGCAGAGACCGAAGGCTCGGCGCACGATGCCGTGGTGCGCGAGATCCGCATTGTCGACAAGCGCATCCACCTGATCGGCCGCGCGCTGCTGCTGCTGGTGCTGGCGGGCCTGTGCATCGGCCTCACCGTGGTGCTGCTGTTCGTGGAGGAATTCGCTGCCATCGACGTGCAGCCGGTGGCAGCAGGCAGCTTCATCCTGGCCATTGCCTTCCTGATGAATGCGCTGGTGCTATTCCTGCGCGAAACCCGCCACGCCACCGAGGCGCTTAGGATTCCGGCTGAATTGCTGGAGTGGGACCGGAAGCTGTAAGGCCTGCTCGCCTCAGGCGTAAAGCTCAGGCGGGCGGCGGCGCCAGCAGCTTTTGCCCGGCCTGCCGGATCGAGCCTTCGATGATCGGCTTGATGAAGCTCAGGGCCATTGGCAGGTCCACGTCGAACAGTACCTGGCTGTCCTCGATCGCGATGCGTCCGGCCAGCACCTGGCCCATGGCGTTGAT
>JAZKFK010000320.1:7162-8935 GCA_040386475.1 Pseudomonadota bacterium
TTGTAATCGAGATAGCGCGTGCGGATCGCCAGATCGTCCAGCGACCCTTCGGCCAGCTGGCGGGTAACATGGTCAATCTCGCGGCTGATCTTGGCCAGGCCATCAACCAGCTGGGCATCGGGAGTGGAGCCGGCGCGCTGCTCTGTCCGCAGGTGGGCGGGGATGCGGCGATAGCTGTCGATTATCTCGGGCAGCACTTCGCCCACCAGCTTGCGCGTTTCCCCTGCTGCCGGATGCGCGGGGTCAACGAGGGCCAACTGCTGGCCCAGCGCATCCAGTTGCACACCGATGCTTTCGACCAGCGTGACCGCTGGCGGGGGCAGGGCCGCACGCTGGTGTTCCAGCCACAGCTCGGTCCGCGCGACCAGTTGGCGGGCATCCTGCGTCCGCGTCAGCATTGCCCGGTCCGGCACACGCACCCTGGGCCACTGGCCAAAGATCATGGCGGCGGCGACCATCGCCAGGAAGGTGACCATCACCCCGACAAAGCCGATCCCGTCCAGCACGATCCCGGCCACGGATGCTGCCACCACAATGGCGAACAGCGAGGCGGCGATCAGCTTGATCCGCTTCATGGTGGTGCCGCGCCGCAAGCGCCGCGAACCTTCCCCGATCGGCTTGCCCCGCATCACCCGCCGCCCGCCATCGCGCTGGAAAGCCAGCGACTGGCTGGCCGCGCGCACGATGTGGTCGGATTGGCGGGTCAGGTCCTCAGGCATCGAGGCTCAGCAGGCTTGGTGCATCGGCAGCCTTGGCGGCTTGCGCCTGCCCTTCGGCGCGGGCGATGTAGCCTTTCGACTTCTCCACCTCGTCGGTCAGCACGGTAACCGTCTGCTTCATCGATTCCAGCGCGCGCAGCTTGAAGCTGTCCACTTCGTCCATGGTGTCATAGATGTTCTGGAAGGCGCGCTGCAGCGTCTCCAGCGGGATCGTGCTGCTGGCGGCCTGCTCGTGGATCTGCGCGGTATTGTCGCGCAGCAGCTGGCCGGTAGAATCGATGATGTTGGCCGTGGTGGTGTTCAGCGCGGTGATCTGGCCCAGCACCAGCTTCTGGTTGGTCATCGCCTGTGCCACGGTCACGGCGGTGCGCAGCGCGCCCACGGTGGTGGTGCTGGCGCGATCGACGCCTTTGACCAGTTCCACGTTGTTCTTCTTCACCAGGTCCAGCGCCAGGTAGCCCTGCACACTTACGGCCATCTGCGTCAGCAGGTCCTGCGTGCGCTGGCGGACATAGAACAGCGCGGTCTCGCGGATGGCCTTGGCCTTGGCGGGGTCAGCGGCGTCGAGATCGGCGGCGCGTTCCTCCAGCCGGGTGTCCAGCGTGCGGCTGATGTGGATCATCTGCTCCAGGTTGCCCATGGCTTCCCACAGCTTCTGCCGCTCCACGTCGATGGCGGCATTGTCCATCAGCAGCTCGTCCTTGCCGCTGGCAAGGCGCGACAGGATTGACTGGATGTGCGTCTGCGCGCTGGCATAGCTGTCAAAATAGGTCTTCAGCTTGCTGCCGAACGGGATGATGCCGAACAGCTTGCGGGTGCCCATCTTGCCCTTGCGGCCGGGATCAAGGTCTTCCACCGTGCGGCGCAGTTCGGCCAGGTCGGCACCCACGCCGCTTTCCTGGTCCATCGCGCGCACCGGGCGATCGAGGAAGCGGTTGGACATGCCGGCGGCCGCCATGATTTCCTTGCGGCCCATGTTGGTGATCTGGTCCACCTTCTTGCCGAAATCGGGCGACTTGGCGTCCAGCGCAATCAGCTCGTCCACGAAGCTGTC
>JAZKFK010000321.1:0-19051 GCA_040386475.1 Pseudomonadota bacterium
CGCCGTCCTACTACGCGGCGAGCGCCAATCCCTTCGTCCGCCAGCCGGTGCTGGAAGGCGCGGTAACGGCCGACGTGGTGGTGGTCGGGGGTGGTTATACCGGGTTGTCGGCAGCGTTGCATGCGGCGGAAGCCGGCTTTTCAGTCGTGCTGCTGGAAGCACGGCGGATCGGCTGGGGCGCTTCGGGCCGCAACGGCGGGCAGATGATCCCCGGCCTGCGCTGGGGCGCCAAGGACCTGGTGGCAACCTTCGGCGAGGCACGGGCGCGCGACCTGTTGCTGCTGGCCAACTCTGCCGGTGACGCGGTGCGCGGGCGGATCGCGCGGCACGCGATTGCCTGTGACTTGCGCGATGGCCACTTCCTTGCCGCCGCCAGGCCCGCGCACCTCGATGACATGAAGCGCGAGCTGGACCTGCTGCAACGGCTGGTGGGATACGCCAGTGCCCGGATCGTCGAGCAAGGTGAGGTGGGCGAGTACGTTGCCAGCCCCGGCTATCATGGCGGGTTCTACGATGCGGCGGGCGGGCACCTGCACCCGCTCAATTATTCGCTGGGGCTGGCGCAGGCGGCGCTGAAGGCTGGCGTGCTGATCTTCGAGGACAGCGCGGTGGTGGCGCTGGAGCGGGGCGATCCGGTGGTGGCGCGGACCGATGGGGGCAGCGTGACCGCGCAGTTCGCCGTACTGGCGACCGATACCGAGATTGGCCAGTTGGATGCGCGGCAAGGGCGCATGGCCATGCCGGTGGCCAACTATAACGTGGCCACCGCGCCCTTGGGGCCGGACCTTGCCGCCGCCCTGCTCCCCGCCAATGCGGGGGTGGCGGACAGCCGGTTCGTGCTCAACTATTACCGCCTCAGCGCGGATAACCGGCTGATTTTTGGCGGCGGTGAGCGCTATTCAGCGCAGCCGCCGGTGGATGTGGCAGGATTCGTGCGGCCTTACCTTGAGCGGGTCTTCCCGCAGCTTGCCGGGGTGGGCATCGATTATGCCTGGGGCGGGCTGGTGGGCGTGAGCCTGAACCGCCTGCCGCGCCTGGGACGGACAAGCAACGTGTTCCACGCGCACGGCTGGTCGGGCCACGGCGTGCTGCTGACCACGCTGGCGGGCGCGCTGATTGCCGAAGCTGTGAAGGGCACGGCGGCGCGGTTTGACCTGCTGGCCAACCTGCCCGGTAAGCCGTTCCCCGGCGGGCCGCTGCTGCGCCACCCGCTGTATGTGCTGGGGATGCTGTGGTTTGCCCTGAGGGACAGGCTGTGATCAGCGACGCTGCCATCGCCGCGATGATCGCTGCCGAGCGGGAGGCATTTGCCGGTGCCAATCCGCGCTCAGCCGAATTGGCCAAGGCCGCCGCGCGCCACTGGCATCGCGGGGTGCCATTCCACTGGATGCTCGATTGGGGCACGCCGTTCCCGTTGTTCGTGGACCGCGCGCAAGGGGCGGAACTGTGGGACGCGGACGGCCACCGCTACGATGATTTCTGCCTGGGTGACACTGGTTCGATGTTCGGCCACTCGCCCGCGCCGGTGGCCGAGGCCGTGGCGCGGCAGGCGGCGCGCGGCCTCACCTTCATGCTGCCGACCGAGGACGCCGCCGTGGTGGCAGACGAGCTGGCGGCGCGCTTCGGGCTGCCGTTCTGGCAAGTCACCTCCAGCGCCAGCGAAGCCAACCGCGCGGTGATCCGCTGGTGCCGGTGCATTACCGGGCGCAGCAGATTGCTGGTGTTCAACGGCTGCTATCACGGCGCGGTGGACGACGTGTTCGTGGACCTAGACGCCGGTCAGCCCCGTCTGCGCGCTTCTCTGGTCGGCCAGGTGTACGACGTGCGCCAGCACACCACGGTGATCGAATTCAACGATCTCAACGCACTGGACGCCGAACTTGCCAACGGCGATGTGGCCGCCGTCCTGACCGAACCGGCGCTGACCAACGTCGGCATGGTGCTGCCCGATCCGGGCTATCTGGAGGCAATGCGCGATCTGTGTACCCGCCACGGCACGCTGCTGGTGTTCGACGAGACGCACACCATCTCCACCGGCCCCGGCGGCCACACCATGACGCACGGCCCGATGCCGGACCTGTTCGTGCTGGGCAAGCCGGTGGCGGGCGGCGTGCCGTGCGCGGTGTTCGGCTTTACCGCCGAAGTGGCCCAGCGGATGGAGCGGGCGCGCAGCGAGGGCGAAACCGGCCACTCCGGCATCGGTACCACGCTGTCCGCCAATGCGTTGGCCTTGGCTGCCATGCGCGCTTGTCTGACAAAGGTAATGACTGCAGAAGCTTATGGCCACATGCTGCCACTGGCTGCAACGCTGGCCGATAGCCTGCGTGATGTGATCCGCAGCCACGGCCTCCACTGGCACGTCACTCACATCGGCGCGCGAGGCGAATTCATCTGCGCCGACAAGCCCCCGCGCAATGGCACGCAGGCCCGCGCCGCGATGCACGGGCCGCTGGAACACGCGCTGCACTTGTACCTGATCAATCGCGGGGTGCTTGTTGCCCCGTTCCACAATATGACCCTGGTCAGCCCGGCCACCACCATCACCCAGGTGGAGCGGCTGGCCAGCGTGCTCGATGATTGCCTCAAGACCCTGATTGGACCCGCCCGATGATCACGCCGCCCTACAGCTCCAACAAGATCGCCACGCCCGACGAGGCGCGTGATTTCTTTGCGGCCAATCCTGACGTGGACGCGATCGACATCATCTTCACCAACATGTGCGGCGTCCCGCGCGGCAAGCGCCTGCGCCAGCATGAGGTGATCGCGGTGTATGAAAGCGGGCGCTTCCTGCCCGGATCAGTGCTGGTGGTGGATATCACCGGCCGCGATACCGAAGAGACGGGCCTTGTGTGGGAAGACGGCGACGCCGACCGCTATGTGCGCCCCGTGCCCGGCACGCTGGTGCGCGCGCCGTGGCTGGGGGAACACGCGGCGCAGTTCCTGACCAGTTTCTACGAGCTGGATGGCACCCCCAACGATCTCGATCCGCGCCACATCCTGGGCAAGGTGATCGACGAGTTTGCCAAGGACGGGCTGACCCCGGTGGTGGCGGTGGAGCTGGAATTCTACCTGGTGGACATCTCGCAAGGCCGCCCACGCCCCGCAGCCGGGCAGGTGACCGGTGACCGGAACGCCGATATCCAGGTTTACGGCCTGCGCGAAATGCAGGAATTCAAGCCCTTCTTCGATGATCTTTACGCTGCGTGCGACTTGCAGGGCCTGCCGCTGGAATCGGGCATTTCCGAATATGCGCCGGGCCAGTTCGAATTTACCCTGCGCCACAAGGCCGATGCCCTTCGCGCCACCGACGATGCGGTGATGTACAAGCGGCTGGTGAAGGGCGTGGCGATGACCCACGGGTTTGAGGCGACCTTCATGGCCAAGCCGTTTGCCGAAAGCGCGGGCAACGGCATGCACCTGCACATCAGCCTGAACGATGCGGAAGGCACTAACGCCTTTGCCAGCCCTGAGCCGGAAGGCACTCCGCTGCTGCGCCACGCTATTGGCGGAATGAAGGCGCTGCTGGCGGACTCGATGGCGATCTTTGCACCCAACGCGAACAGCTACCGCCGGTTCAAGGCCAATTCCTATGCCCCCGTGGCGCCGACCTGGGGGGTGAATAACCGCACGGTCAGCTTGCGCATTCCCGCCGGTCCGCCGTCCTCCCGCCATGTCGAGCATCGCGTGTGCGGCGCGGATGCGCACCCGACGCTGGCGATGGCGACGGTGCTGGCCAGCATGTTGCACGGCATCCGCCACCGGATCGATCCCGGCGCGCCGGTGGTCGGCAATGGCTACGAGAGCCCCGAAGCGGCGGTGAAGCTGCCTAACAACTGGGCGGCAGCGATTGACGCGCTGGAAGCTTCGCCGGAGCTGAATGAGTATCTCGGCGCGCGGTTCATCACCAACTACGCCTGCGTCAAGCGGGTGGAGATGGCCCAGTTCATGAGCCAGGTGACCGAGCTGGATTACGCGTGGTATTTGCGCAGCGCCTGACCGGCTAACGCCGATGGTTCTGCGCCGTCTCGAGAAATAGCGCCACCGCTTCGCCATGCCGCGACAGCCGTCGCCAGCCGATGCCGATGTCCACGGTGGGCAGGCTCTCGCGGGTGCGTTTTGACAGGATGCGGTCACCCTCCAGGCTCCACGGCCGGTAGACCAAGTCCGGCATCAGGGTGATCCCCGCGCCAGTGCCCACCAGCGAGCGGACGCCTTCGACGGACGAGGTGCGGAAGGCCACGTGCGGCGGGTGGTCGAACTTGGCCCATATGCCTTCGATCAGCCCATCCAGCTCATCGAGGGACAGCATCACCACGGGATCGTTTTCCAGCTGCGCCAGTAACAGGCCATCGACGTTGGCCAGCGGGTGACTGGGCGCCAGCCAGGCGCGGCATTCGGACCGTAGCAGCACCTCGTAATCGATCGCACTGCGCTGCTCCAGGTTGCCCACGATCATCAGTGCCAGGTCCAGTTCGCCGCCCACCAGCATGTGTTCGATATAGCTGCGCTTGTCCTCCACCAGCGTTACCTCGATGCGCGGCCAAAGGCGGCGGAAATGGCTGAGCAGGTCGGCGAAGAAATAGCCGGTGACCAGCGGGGTGGCGCCAATGCGGATGCGCCCTTCGGTCTGGTCCTCACCCGAAGTGACGCCACTGGCAAGGTTGCCCACCGCATCGACGATGGAGCGGGCATTGCGCAGGAACTGGTTGCCCTCGCGCGTCAGCGTCACCCCCTTGGCGTGGCGCTGGAACAGGGTGCAGTTGGTCTCCAGCTCCAGCGTGCGGATGGCATCGGTGACGGCGCTTTGCGAGATGCCTACCGCGCTCGATCCGCCCGAAACGCTGCGCGCTTCGGCCACGGCGATGAAATAGCGGATCTGCCGCAGCGTAATGTTCATTGTCATCTGATTATCCGATAGCTCTCGCTTTGCATAATCGACTGGCTCCACGCCCGAAAGAGGGCATTCTTTTTTCTGTAACTGTGCGCTTGCAGCATTTTCAGCTTGCAGTAGCATCGGGGTTTACGCGCTGCCTGTCCGGCCGCACCGGACTGGCCACAATCGGGGGTCTGTTGCCATGAACGCCGTCACCACCCAAATTCCACTGTCCGCGCTAACGCAAGGCCTGCGCCGCCGCACGCTGTTGCAGGGGCTGGGCGTTGCCGCCGTCGGCCTCAGTTTCGGCGGGCTGGCCGCGTGCAGCAAGGAAGGCGGCGGCACCGCCAGCACGGGCGAGGAAGCCACGCTCAACTTCTACAACTGGGACACCTACATCGGCGAGACCACGCTGGGCGATTTTGCCGCCAGCAGCGGCATCACCGTCAACATGAGCCTGTTTGCCACCAATGACGAGCTGTTCGCCAAGCTGCGCGCGGGCAATCCGGGGTTCGATGTGATCGTGCCCAGCAACGATTTCGTGGAACGCATGGTCCAGTCCAACCTGGTGCAGGAACTGGATCACAGCAAGATCCCCAACATGGCCAATGTCGATCCGACTTTTATCGATGTGGCCTATGATCCGGGTCGCAAGTTCTCGATTCCCTATACCTGGCTGGCGCTGGGCATCGGCTATCGCAAGTCCAAGGTCTCCGCCGTGCCCGACAGCTGGAAGGTGTTGTTCGATTCGGCCGAATATGCCGGCAAGATCGCGCTGCTGTCCGAAGCGGGTGACGTGATGCGGCTGGGGGCCAAGTACCTGGGCCATTCGGTCAATGCCATCACGCCGGAAATCATCGCCGAAGTGGAAGCGATGATGATCCGCCAGAAGCCCAACATCCGCACCTTCCACGAGGATAACGGGCAGGATCTGCTGCTGTCCGGCGAGGTTGACCTGGTGCTGGAATACAACGGCGACATCGCCCAGATCATGACCGAGGATGACGACATCGACTTCCTCATCCCCAAGGAGGGCAGCCAGCTGAATTCGGACAACCTGTGCATTCCCACGGGCGCGCCGCATCCGCTGAATGCCCATGCCTTCATCAATAACCTGCTGGATGCCGAAGTGGGCAAGAAGATCACCGAGACGATCCTCTATCCCACCCCCAACGCGGCGGCCAAGGCGCTGATGCCCGATGATTACAAGAACAACCCGGTGATCTTCCCACCGGCCGACCTGTTGGCGAAGAGTGAATACGCCAGTTACAACGAGACATTGCAGCCGCTGTACGAGGAAGCCTTCACCCGCATCCGCGCTGCCTGATCGGCTTAGTGGGGGGCGCTGATGGAGAGCTGGAAAAACGCCAGGGCACTGTTCGCCAGCGTCGCCTTTGCCCCGGCAGCGTGGCTGGCGGTGTTCTTCGTCGTGCCCTTGGCGGTGGTGTGGTTGTACAGCTTTGGCACCAACACCAGCCTGACCGAGATCGAGATTTCGGGCACCTTCAGCAATTATGCCCGCGCGCTGGATCCGTTGTATCTGGGCATCCTGTGGAAATCGGTGCTGGTGGCGGCGGCCACCACAGCCATTTGCATCGTGGTGGGCTTCCCGGTGGCGCTGGCCATCGTGTTCGCGGCCGACAAGTGGAAGCCGTGGCTGCTGCTGGCGATCATGCTGCCGTTCTGGACCAACCTGCTGATCCGCACCTACGCCCTGATGGCGGTGCTGCGGCGTGAAGGTTATGCCAACCAGACCATCGGCTGGCTGCACGATAACCTGGGCGGGCTGGCCCCGCTGGTGGGGCTGCCCGCGCCGGGCGCCTATGAGCCGATGGAGCTGTTGTATAACAACTTCGCGGTGATCTTCGGGCTGGTCTACGTGCACCTGCCTTTCATGGTGCTGCCGTTGTATGCCGCGCTGGACAAGCTGGACAAGTCGCTCATCGAGGCGAGTCTGGACCTTGGCGCGGGGCATGTGCGCACGCTGCTGCTGATCGTGGCGCCGCTGGCCGCGCCGGGCATCATCAGCGGGGTGATCATCACCTTCGTGCCGGCGCTGGGAGCTTACCTGACGCCCGACCTGCTGGGCGGGCCGGACAGCCAGATGATCGCCAACGTGATCGAACGCCAGTTCAAGCGCGCGAATGACTGGCCTTTCGGCGCCGCGCTCAGCTTCATCCTGATGTACGCCACCTTCATCGCCATCGCCTTCCAGGCCATGAAATCGCGGCAAGCGGAGGCGCGGCAGTAATGGCCCTGTTCAACCGCACGCCGATTGCCCCGCTGGAATATACCCGGCGGCTGTGGATGCGCAGCTGGGTGGGGCTGGTGCTGCTGTTCCTATACTTGCCGCTGATCACGCTGGTGGCGTTCAGCTTCAATGACAGCCGCCGCAATATCGTATGGCGCGGCTTCACGCTGGATTATTATGACAAGGCGATCAACAACGCCTCGCTGATGGAGGCGCTGCTCAATTCGCTGACCATCGCCGCCTTGGCCACAGCGGTCAGCGTGGTGCTGGGCGCAATGGCGGCGCTGTGGCTGTGGCGCTTCCGCTTCCCGTTCAAGGCCGGGGCCGAAGGGGTGATGGCGCTGCCCATCGTGGTGCCGGAGATCTGCATGGGCGTGGCCATGCTGGTGTTCTTCGCCAAGATCGGCTTCCCGACCGATCTGGTCTGGCCGTTCAACCTGGGCGCGATCACCATTGCCCACATCACCTTCTGCTTCCCGTTCGTGACCATGGTGGTGCGCAGCCGCCTGACCAGCTTCAATCGCGAGGAGGAGGAGGCGGCGAAAGACCTGGGCGCCAGCGAATGGCAGGCTTTGCGTGACGTCCTGCTGCCGCACATGATGCCGGGGCTGGTGGCGGGCGCGCTGCTGGCCTTCACGCTCAGCCTTGATGATTTCGTGATCACCTTCTTCACCAGCGGCCCCAACACCATCACCTTCCCGGTGAAGATCTATTCGATGGTGCGCTTCAGCGTGACGCCAGAGGTCAACGCCGCATCGGCCATGGTCATCGCCATCACCGTCCTGTTCACCACCATCGCGCTTAAATTGCAGAGCCGGATGGGCATTTCCGCGCAAGGCCACTGATCGCATGGAAGAAAAGCAACCCATCATCGAGATCCGCAACGTCTCCAAGCGCTTCGGCGCGGTGACGGCGGTGGACAACGTTTCGCTCAACATCATGCCGGGCGAGTTCTTCGTGCTGCTGGGCCCATCGGGCTGCGGCAAGACCACCCTGCTGCGGATGATCGCCGGGTTCGAACTGCCGACCGAAGGCCAGATCCTGATCGACGGGCAGGACATGGCCAAGGTGCCGCCCAACAAGCGGCCGGTGAACATGGTGTTCCAGTCCTATGCCGTATTCCCGCACATGAGCGTGGCGGACAACGTGGGCTATGGCCTGAAGATCGCCGGTGTTGGTGGCGCAGAGCGCGAGAGCCGCGTGAAAGAGGCGCTGGAACTGGTCAAGCTGGACGGCTTCGGTGCACGGCGGCCAAACCAGCTTTCCGGCGGCCAGCGGCAGCGCGTGGCACTGGCCCGTTCCCTGGTGATGCGCCCCAAGGTGCTGCTGCTGGACGAGCCGCTGTCGGCGCTGGACGCCAAGCTGCGCGCACAGATGCAGTTTGAACTGGCCGACCTGCAGGACGAGGTTGGCATCACCTTTATCACCGTGACGCACGACCAGGACGAGGCGCTATCGATGGCCGGGCGCATCGCGGTGATGAACAAGGGCGACATTGCGCAACTGGCGACGCCTGCTGACCTCTACGAGTTTCCGGCCAACAAGTTCGTCGCCGATTTCGTCGGTTCGGTGAACCTGTTCGAAGGCAAGCTTACGCTGGATGAGCCTGACCGAGCCTCGGTCGATTGCCCAGGCCTGGGCAAGGTCTACCTCAACCACGGCGTCACCGGCCCGCACGGGGCGGACGTGTGGGTGGCGATCCGGCCGGAGAAGATCTACCTCCACGTGCCAGGTGACGGCAAGGCCATCCGCGGCGCGGCAGAGGATGCGCCCGATGGGCACAACTTCGCGCGCGGCACGATCAAGGGCATGAGTTATCTGGGCGATATTACCCTGTTCGATATCAAGCTGGAAAGCGGCGCCATGCTTCGCGTGAGCCGCCCGAACATCTCGCGCCGTGACCAGGAGGATTTCACCTGGGATGACAAGGTGTCGATGCACTGGCGGTCCGATAGCCCCGTGGTCTTGTTGAACTAGGATTCGGCCACACCGGGCTCGCCTGCTGACATCATCCATCGGTCAAACCGATTGCTCACGCTTTCCCTTTCCTATTTCCGCGGTCCCGCGCGCGCGCCTAGGGTGCAGCCATGACCAACAGCCAATTCATCAACGGCCGGTTCTGTACCGGCGAGGGGCCGGCCGAACCGGTGTTCAACCCCGCTAGCGGCCAGCAGATCGCCAGCCTGGCCAGCGCCAGCCGCGCGCAAGTGGCCGAGGCGGTGGCGGCGGCCGAGGCGGCCTTTGCCGTATGGAGCCGCATGACGCCGGGCGATCGCAGCCGCCTGATGCTGAAGATCGCCGACCGGATCGAGGAGCTGGCCGACGAATTTGCCCAGCTGGAAATGACCAATTGCGGCAAGCCCCTGGGCACCGCCCGCGAGGTGGACGTAGGCAATACGGTGGACGTGTTCCGCTTCTATGCCGGTGCCGCGCGCACTGTGCCGGGGGTTCCAGCAGGCGAATACCGCGCCAATCACACCAGCATGGTGCGGCGCGATCCGCTGGGCGTGTGCGTGGGCATCGCCCCGTGGAATTACCCGCTGATGATGGCCAGCTGGAAGATCGCGCCCGTCATCGCGGCGGGCAATACCGTGGTCCTGAAACCCAGCGAGCATACGCCGCTGACAGCCCTGAAGCTGGCCGAGGTGTGTGCCGAGTTCCTACCGCCGGGCGTGGTCAACGTGGTCACCGGCGGCGGCGCAGGCGTTGGCGCCCAACTGGTGGCGCATCCGCGCGTGCGCATGGTTTCCCTGACCGGCGACGTCGCCACGGGCCGCAAGATCCTGGAGGCGGTCGCCCCGACGATCAAGCGCACGCACTTTGAACTGGGCGGCAAGGCCCCCGTGATCGTGCTGGCCGATGCCGAGATTCCCGCCGCTGTCGAGGCGATTGCCGAGGGCGGATACTACAACGCCGGGCAGGATTGCACTGCCGCCTGCCGGGTTTATGCGCACGCCAGCGTGTATGACCGGCTGGTGGCGGACCTAGCCGCCGCCGTCTCGGCCATCCCGATGGGTGACCCGGCAGCGGCGGGAACCCAGCTTGGCCCGCTGATTACCCAGCGCCAGCGTGACCGGGTGGATGGCTTCGTGGCCCGCGCGGTGGCCGATACCAAGGCGGAACTGGTCACTGGTGGCACTGTGCCGGATGGCGCAGGCTTCTTCTACGCCCCCACGCTGATCGCGGGGGCGGCCCACACCGACGAGATCGTGCAAAAGGAAGTGTTCGGACCCGTCGTGTCCGTCACCCGCTTTGCCGAGGACGAGCAGGCGCTGAACTGGGCCAACGATTGCGAATACGGCCTCGCCTCCAGCGTGTGGACGCGCGATGTGGGCAAGGCGGCGCAATTCGCCGCGCGGCTGCAGTACGGGGTGACGTGGATCAACACCCATTCGGTCAACGCCACCGAAATGCCGCATGGGGGTGTCAAAAGCTCTGGTTACGGATCAGACCTGTCGATCTACAGCCTGGAGCATTACATGGTCACCCGCCATGTGATGATTAAACACTGATGATAAAGCACTGACCACATGACCGGCCGCCGCCCCGTCCTTGGCATCATCGCCTGCCAGCGCCGCGTGGGCAGTGAGCCCGCGCAGACGGTGATCGAGCGGTATATCCGCCCGACCATGCAATATGCCGACGTGGCCGCCCTGATCGTGCCCAGCTTGCCCGACCTGATGAGCGTGGCCGAGGTTGCCCACCTGCTCGATGGCGTGCTGTTGACCGGCAGCCCGTCAAACGTCGAACCGCAACGCTATGGCGAAGAGGCGGGGGAAGGCCCGTTCGATCCGGGCCGCGATGAAATCGCCATGGGACTGGTCGATGCGATGACTGCGCGCGGCCGTCCAGTGTTCGGCATTTGCCGGGGCTTCCAGGAGATCAACGTGGCGCTGGGCGGCACCTTGCGGCGCGATGTTTCCGCCAATGACGACCTGCTGCGCCACCATGCGGCAGAAGATGTGCCGTTTAACGCCATGTTCGATCACTTGCACCCGGTAAGCCTGACCGAAGGTGGCGTGCTGGCGGGCGCTTTCGGCAAGCGCGAACTGACGGTCAATTCGGTCCATTTCCAAGGCGTGGGCCAGCTCGCCCCCGGCCTGACTGTGGAAGCCACCGCGCCTGACGGTTTGGTGGAAGCCTATTCCACCCGCATTGGCACGGCGCCGGTGATTGCCGTACAGTGGCACCCGGAATGGAATACCCAGGACAACCCGGACAGCCAGGCCTTCTTCCGCCTGCTCGGCCAAACCTTGCGGGGGGCAGCCTGATGCCCGTCATGCGCACCAATCGCTTCCTTGCCCGGATCGGTTTTT
This sequence comes from Pseudomonadota bacterium, assembly GCA_040386475.1. Taxonomy (GTDB): domain Bacteria; phylum Pseudomonadota; class Alphaproteobacteria; order Sphingomonadales; family Sphingomonadaceae; genus Alteraurantiacibacter. The sequence goes on from JAZKFK010000321.1 coordinate 11,441, forward strand.
CGCCCTGACCATTGGGGACTTGCGCCACCAGTACCGTTACCCCCTCGCGAAAGACCCCGACATGCCCCGCAATTACGATATGGCCGAACTGAAGCGCCTGGACGTTGCGCACCATCTGCCCGCGCAGCAGGATTACCAGTTGATCGAGGACATGGGCGGCAGCCGCATCGTCACCCATGCGGAAGGCTGTTACATCCATGACGGCGATGGCAACCGCATCCTTGATGGCATGGCCGGCCTGTGGTGCGTCAACGTGGGCTATGGCCGCGAGGAACTGGTCGAAGTGGCGGCCGAGCAGATGCGCGAGCTGCCGTTCTACAACACCTTCTTCAAGACCGTGACCCCGCCCGCCGTGCTGCTGGCGCAGAAGATTGCGCAGGTCACCGGCGGCAAGCTGCAGCACGTGTTCTACAACGCCAGCGGCAGCGAAGCGAACGACACCGTGTTCCGCATGGTGCGCCATTACTGGCAAGTGAAGGGCGAGCCCAAGCGCAAGGTCTTCATCAGCCGGTGGAACGCCTATCACGGCTCTACCGTGGCGGGCGTCTCGCTTGGCGGGATGAAGGCGATGCACGCGCAAGGCGATCTGCCTATCCCCGGCGTGGAGCATGTGCGCCAGCCCTACTGGTTTGGCGAGGGCTTCGGCCAGGACCCGGTGCAGTTCGGCAAGGATTGCGCCGCCGCGATCGAGGAACGCATCCTGGCCGTCGGGCCGGAAAACGTCGCCGCCTTCATCGGCGAGCCGGTGCAGGGCGCGGGCGGGGTGATCATCCCGCCGCCGGGCTATTGGCAGGAAGTGCAGGCGATCTGCCGCAAGTACGGCATCCTGCTGGTGGCGGACGAGGTGATCTGCGGCTTTGGCCGCACGGGTGAATGGTTCGCCCACCAGACGCTGGTCTTCACGCCCGATCTGGTGGCGATGGCCAAGGGTCTTTCCAGCGGCTACCTACCGATCAGCGCGGTGGCGGTTTCCACCGACATCGTGGAAGTGCTGAAGACCGGCGGCGATTTCGTCCACGGGTTCACTTATTCCGGCCACCCGGTGTGTGCTGCCGTGGCCCTGCGCAATATCCAGATTATCGAGCGCGAAGGGCTGGTGGGCCGCACTCGCGAGGATACCGGCCCGTACCTGGCCAAGGCGCTGACCCGGCTGCTGGCGCATGAACTGGTGGGCGAGACGCGCAGCATCGGCCTGCTGGGCGCGGTCGAGATCGTGAGCAAGAAGGGCACGAACCAGCGGTGGGGCGGTAAGGAAGGCAATGCCGGGCCGGTGGTGCGCGATTTCTGCATCGCCAACGGCCTGATGGTGCGCGGCATCCGCGATACCATCGTGATGTGCCCGCCCTTGATCATCAGTCACCAGCAGATTGACGATATGGTGGACATTATCGCCCGGTCGCTGGACCAGGCGCTGCCTGTCCTGCGCGCGCTTTAAGGGGAGACATGCCATGATTGTCGGCACCGTTCGCGAGATCAAGGACAACGAATTCCGCGTGGGCCTGACGCCCGAGGCCGCGGGTGAACTGGTCCATTCGGGCCATACCGTGCTGGTGGAGCAGGGCGCGGGTAACGGCATCGGCGCCAACGATGCCAGCTATATCGATGCCGGGGCCGAAATCGTCGGCGCGGCGGCAGATGTGTTCGCCCTCGCTGAAATGATAGTGAAGGTGAAAGAGCCGCAGGCCGCCGAACGCGCCATGCTGCGCGCCGGGCAGATCCTGTTCACCTACCTCCACCTCGCCCCCGATCCGGTACAGGCCAAGGAATTGGTGCGCAGCGGCGCGGTGTGCATCGCCTACGAGACAGTGACCGCGGACGATGGCTCGCTCCCCTTGTTGAAACCCATGAGCCAGGTGGCCGGTCGCATGGCGATCCAGGCCGGGGCCACGGCGTTGGAGAAGAGCCACGGCGGGCGCGGCGTGCTGCTGGGCGGGGTGCCCGGCGTGCTGCCGGCCAAGGTGGCGATCATCGGCGGCGGCGTGGTGGGCTTCAACGCCGCGCAAATGGCGGTCGGCATGGGCGCGGATGTGACCATCCTCGATCGTCATGCGCCGACGCTGGAAAAGCTGGGCATCCACTTTGAAGCCAGCGCCAAGACGCGCTTCTCCAACCGCGCCAACCTGGCCGCCTGCGTGGCCGATGCGGACCTGGTGATCGGCGCGGTGCTGATCCCCGGCGCCGAGGCGCCCAAGCTGGTCAGCCGCGCGATGCTGGCCACGATGAAGCCCGGTGCGGTGCTGGTGGACGTGGCGATCGACCAGGGCGGCTGCTTCGAGACCAGCCATCCCACCACGCATACCGATCCGACCTATGTGGTTGATGGCATCGTGCATTATTGCGTGGCCAACATGCCCGGCGGCGTGGCGCGCACCAGCACTTATGCGCTGGGCAACGTGACGCTGCCGCACGTGCTGCGGCTGGCAAAGTACGGCTGGCAGGAGGCGCTGCGGCGCGATCCGCACCTGATGAACGGCCTTAACGTGGCCCACGGCAAGGTGACCTGCCAGCCGGTGGCAGACGCGCTGGACCTGCCGTTTACCGATCCCGCCACGGTGCTGGTTTGATGGAGACCATCGGGCACTGGATCGGCGGCGCGGCCACTGCGGCGACCGGCGGGCGCACCGCAGCGGTGTTCAACCCCGCCACGGGCGAGCAGACCGCCGCAGTCGCTCTGGCCTCTACTGCCGAGGTTACTGCTGCGGTCGCCGCCGCCCGCGCCGCGTTTCCCAGATGGGCCGCTACCCCGCCACTGGGCCGTGCGCGCATTCTCAACCGCTTCCTGCGGCTGGTGGAAGAGCGGACCGACCAACTCGCCGCCGTCATCACCGCGCAGCACGGCAAGGTGCTGTCCGATGCAAAGGGCGAGGTGCAGCGCGGGCTGGAAGTGATCGAATTCGCCACTGCCGCCCCGCACTTGCTGAAGGGCGAGATGAGCGAGAACGTGGGCCGCGATGTGGACAGCCACGGCGTGCGTCAGCCCCTGGGCGTGGTAGCCGGGATCACCCCGTTCAACTTCCCCGCAATGGTGCCGCTGTGGATGTTCCCGGTGGCGCTGGCTTGCGGCAATTGCTTCATCCTGAAACCGTCTGAACGCGACCCTTCCGCCGCGCTGCTGCTGGCTGCATGGCTGGCCGAGGCAGGCTTGCCGGCGGGCGTGTTCAGCGTGGTGCAGGGTGACAAGGAGGCGGTCGATGCCCTGCTACATTCGCCCGATATCCAGGCGATCAGCTTCGTCGGCTCCACGCCGATTGCCCGCTATATCTACGAAACCGCCGCGCAGACCGGCAAGCGCTGCCAGGCGCTGGGCGGTGCCAAGAACCACATGGTGGTGATGCCCGATGCCGACCTGGACCAGGCGTGCGATGCGCTGATGGGGGCAGCCTATGGTTCGGCCGGGGAACGGTGCATGGCGGTCTCGGTCGCCGTGCCGGTGGGCGAGGGGACGGCTGACGCCCTGATTGCCCGCCTCGCGCCAAGGGTGCGGGCGCTGAAGGTGGGGCCGGGGACCGATCCGGAGGCCGAGATGGGCCCGCTCGTCACCGCCGCGCACCGCGCCAAGGTGGCGGGTTATATCGACCAAGGGGTGGCCGAAGGGGCCGAACTGGTGGTCGATGGGCGCGGCATGGAATTGCAGGGGTACGAGGGCGGCTATTTCATCGGCGGCTCGCTGTTCGATCATGTGACGTCCGACATGGCGATTTATCGCGAGGAGATTTTCGGACCCGTCCTCTCCGTGGTCCGCGCTGACAACTTCGAAACGGCACTGACGCTGGTGAACGAGCACGAATTTGGCAACGGGACCGCTATCTTCACCCGCGATGGTGACGCGGCGCGAGAATTTGCCGCGCGAGTGCAGGCGGGCATGGTGGGCATCAACGTGCCGATCCCGGTGCCGATGGCCTTCCACAGCTTTGGCGGGTGGAAAGCCAGCCTGTTTGGCGATCATCACATGCACGGGATGGAAGGCGTGCGCTTCTATACCCGGCTGAAAACGGTCACCAGCCGGTGGCCAAAGGGGATCAGGGCAGGGGCGGAATTCACCATGCCTACGATGAAGTAGCGGGGCCGAAACGGTGCCGCGAACCTTCGAAGGTTGTGTTGCAGGTGCGAAAGGACTATCGGCCCGCTTTGCACGCGCGCCCTATGCGGTTTCGCATCCCGCCCGCGTTCCTCCCTTGCAGGTTACTGTTACATGACTTTTCCCACCCCGTTCCCGATGCTGGCCGAAGCGCTGGCGACCCGCGGCTATACCGCGCCCACTCCCGTGCAGGCCCAGGTGCTGGAAGCCGAAGCCGAGGGTCGCGACCTTGTGGTTTCCGCACAGACCGGCAGCGGCAAGACGGTGGCTTTCGGCCTGTCGATGGCCCCGCAAGTGCTCAACGAAAATGGCATGGCCAAGCCGACCATTGCTCCGCTGGCCCTGGTTATCGCACCCACGCGCGAACTGGCGCTGCAGGTCAGCCGCGAGCTGGAATGGCTGTTTTCCGTCACTCACCTGCGCGTGGCGACATGCGTTGGCGGCATGGACGCCAGCAAGGAACGCCGCGCGCTGAGCCACGGCGCGCAGATCGTGGTCGGCACGCCAGGCCGCTTGCGCGATCACCATGAACGCGGCGCGCTGGACCTCAAGTCCATCGCCGTGGCCGTGCTCGACGAAGCCGACGAGATGCTCGACATGGGCTTCCGCGAGGATCTGGAAGAGCTGCTGGACGCCACCCCCGAGACGCGCCGCACGCTGCTGTTCTCGGCCACCATGCCCAAGCCGATCGTGGCGCTGGCCAAGCGCTACCAGCGCGATGCGCTGCGTATTTCCACCGTCGAATCGGATCGCGGACACGGCGATATTGCCTATCAGGCACTGGCCATTGCGCCGGCCGATATCGAAAATGCGGTGATCAACCTGCTGCGCTTCCATGAAGCCGACACCGCCATGCTGTTCTGCGCCACGCGTGACAACGTGCGCCACCTGCACGCCAGCCTGACCGAGCGAGGCTTTGCCGCCGTGGCCCTGTCGGGTGAGCACAGCCAGAACGAGCGCAACCATGCGCTACAGGCCCTGCGTGACCGGCGCGCCCGCGTGTGCGTGGCGACCGACGTGGCCGCACGCGGCATCGATCTGCCCAGCCTGTCGCTGGTGATCCACGTGGAAATCCCGCGCGATCCCGAGATTCTGCAGCACCGTTCGGGCCGCACCGGGCGCGCTGGCAAGAAGGGCACGGCGATCCTGCTGGTGCCGTTCCCGCGCCGCAAGCGGGTGGAATACATGCTGCGCGACGCCAAGATTTCGCCCGAGTGGATCAAGGCACCTTCGGCGGCCGACATTCGCGCGGCAGACAACCAGCGGATGCTGGCCGACCTGCTGGCCCCCGTGGAAGTGGAAGATTCCGACCGCGAGCTGGCCGCAACGCTGATGGCCGCAAAGTCACCAGAGGATATCGCTGCCGCGCTGGTTCGCGCGCACCGTTCGCGCCTGCCTGCGCCGGAAGAATTGCTCGCCACCGATTCGCCGCCGCCCAAGGGTCCGCGCGCCGGGTTTGAAGGCAGCCAGTGGTTCCGCCTCAGCGTGGGCCGCAGCCAGAACGCCGATCCGCGCTGGATCCTGCCGCTGCTGTGCCGCCGTGGCCATGTCAGCCGCACCGACATCGGCGCGATCCGCCTGGCACAGAACGAGACGCTGGTGGAAATCGCCGGTCCCGCCGCTGCCGGGTTCCTGTCTGCCGCAGTCCGCACTGCGGGGGACGAGGATGACGGCGTGGATATCACCAAGGTGGATGGTCCGCCGCGCGCCGAGGCTCGCCAGAACCGCAAGGAATATCGCGGTAACGACCAGCAGCGTCCCGCCGGTGCTGGCTTCGTGAAGCCGCATGGCAAGCCGCCGTTCAAGGGCAAGCCGCGCGGTCCGGGTGGACCCGGTGGCCCGCGTGATGGTGGCCCGCGTGGCGGCGATCCGTTCGGATCGGGCGGTTCGGGCGGTGGCAAGCCATTCCAGAAGAAGGCTCCGTGGAAGCCGCGCAAGCCGCAAGGCTGAGCGCTGCGTCCTTGACGGGTGGGGCTGGCTGGCGGCAGACGCTGGGGTATGAAATTGTCCCAGACTCTGTTTTCCTTGCTCCTGCTGGGGCTGGCTGCCTGCGCCACCGTTCCCGCATCACCCCCGGTGCAGGCAAACCTGGCCACCCGCGCCACGCGGGTGGTTGTGGCCGATGGTCTGCGCTTCCGTGATCTGGACCGCAACGGCGCGCTGACGCCGTACGAGGATTGGCGCCTCACCCCCGCCGCCCGCGCGGCTGACCTGTTGGGACGGATGACGCTGGCCGAGAAGGCGGGCCAGATGGTCGTCGCCAACCTGCCAGGCAATGCACCGCGTGGCCAGCCGGGTACGGCTTATGACGCGGCGGGCCTTGCCGCGATGATCGGCGAGCGGCACGTTACGCACGGCGTCTCGCGCCTGTCGGTCCCGGCGCGCGAGTTGGCGGCGGCCAATAATGCCATACAGCAAGTGGCCGAAGGCGGGCGGCTGGGCATTCCCGCGCTGGTCACCACCGATCCGCGCCACGGCTTTACCGAACTGGTGGGCGCCAGCGTCGCCGGGGGCCAGTTCAGCCAGTGGCCCAACGGCGTCGGCATCGCCGCGCTGAATGATCCCGCATTTACGCAAGCCTATGCCGCACTGGTGCGCGATGACTTGCGCGCCACCGGCTTTGCCATGCTGCTGGGCCCGCAGATCGACCTGGCCAGCGAACCGCGGTGGCCGCGCAATTTCGATACCTACGGCGAGGATGCCGAAGTGTCCGCCGCGCAGGCCGAGGCCTTCGTCACCGGTCTGCAAGGCGGGCCGGACGGTGTTTCGCCGGGCGGAGTGGCGGCCGTGGTCAAGCATTTTGCAGGCTATGGCGCTTCGGCCACCGGGTTTGATGCGCACAACTATTATGGTCGCCATTCGCGCGTCAGCGCGGCTGAATGGCCCGCGCAAGTTCGCCCGTTCGAAGGTGCTTTCCGCGCGCGGCCATCGGCGGTGATGCCGTCGTACTCGATCCTGCTGGACCTGGTGCTTGATGGTCAGCCGGCGGAGCAGGTTGGCGCTGGCTTCAGCCGCCAGCTGCTGACTGATCAACTGCGTGAGCGGCTGGGTTTTTCCGGCGTGACGCTGTCCGACTGGGCGATCACCGCCGATTGCAACGATGAATGCCTGAATGGTGCGCCCGCTGGGCAGGCACCGAGTTTCGCTTCCATCTCGACCGCGTGGGGGGTGGAAAGCCTCACCCGCCCGCAACGCTTCGCCAAGGCGATTGCGGCTGGGATGGACCAGTTCGGCGGGGTAGACGATCCCGCGCCATTGCTGGAAGCCGTGGAACTTGGTTTGGTGAACGAAGCGCAGATCGACGTGTCCGTGACGCGCATCCTGACACAGAGCTTCGCACTGGGGCTGTTTGAAGCGCCGTTCGTGGACGAGGACGCCGCTTCGGCCAGCGTCGGCACGGCAGACGAAGTGGCGCGCGGGCTGGCGGCGCAGGCGGCTTCAATGGTGGTGCTGGAAGCAGACCGGCCCTTGGCTCTGGCTGCCGGAACGCGCGTGCTGCTGTCAGGCGTTGCGCCGGAAGTCGCGCGCGCGGC
>JAZKFK010000322.1:0-2384 GCA_040386475.1 Pseudomonadota bacterium
CGCAAATGGGGCCGGATCGTCAATATCGCCACCGTAGCGGCCAAGTTTCCGGGCGAGATCAGGGTCCTGTCCGGCAGCACGCGGGCAGCACTGGCTAACTATACGGTCGCCGTCTCCAAGGTGGTGGCCAGGCACAATGTGATGATCAACAACGTGTTGCCCGGCATGCACCACAGTGCCTTTGTGGAGAAGCAGTTTGGTGAGCGGGCTGCGGCCAAGGGCACCAGCTATGAGCAGGAAGTGGCGGAATTCTCGCGCGATTGGCGCATCGCAGCCGAACGGTTCGGTGATTGTGACGATGTCGGCGCGATCGTGGCGCTGTTCTGCAGCCAGTTCGCCAATTACACCACCGGGCAGAGCCTGGTGATCGACGGCGGGGCGACTACCTCGACGTTCTGACGCTCAATCCGGTCGGTACATCAAACCCGCAAGTGGCGGCGGCATGGCCCGGGCAATGCGTTCGCCGGTCTGGCCCGCGAAGCCTTGCAGGACCGGGCCGGACCAGTCGCGAATGGTGCGTTCTGCCAGCCGCCAGTGCCCGTCCTGCTGGCGGAAGTGGTCCTCATACCAGCCCATCACGTGCAGCGCGTGGGGTCCGTCGCCTTGGCGCAAGGCCACCGCGACATAGGACTTGGCCGAGGCGCCCTGCGGCGTGGCCTCGATAACAGTGTTGGACACGTGGTGTTGCCGCCCGGCAGAGCTGGGCAGGGCGCGAAAGAATGCGGCGAAGTGGCGCAGGGCCGCCTCTCCGTGCCAGCTTTGGGGTTCCTCGAAGGCATCCCAGACCAGCGTGCCATCGTAGCAGAAACAGGCCACAAAGCCCTCTACATCGCCGGTATCCAGCGCCCACGCATAGCGGGCGATGATGTCGCTGATTGCTTGCCGGTCGGCCGTTGTCAGGGGGTCTGCGGTCTGGGTCCGGGACATAGGCTCAGCTCACTGCATAGTAATCGAAGAAGGTCGAGGAACCGCGCCGTTCGGCCAGCCCGACAAAGATCGTCCGGTTCAGCCAGTCATGCGGCCCGGCGGGCGCCTCGAAGCGCGGCGTGATGCGGCAATAGGTATCATCCAGCCTGGCCTGTTCGCCTGCCTCGATCCGCGCCATCACCTCGGGCGGCGAATAGGCGATGCCCCGGTTGTTGATATAGATCGGCGTGCCATCGTCAGCCTCCAGCATATAATGCGCCTCGAACTCGATCAGCCCGCTTCCCCAGATGCGCGGCCAGTCGCCGCCCGAATGCGGCACCACCGTGCCCGACAGACGCGGGCCGTGGACCAGCCCGCCAACCACTGGCACGAAACCGCGCGTGAACGAAGCGAGGCCGGGCGCAAAGCGCACCCGCGGCCCTTCCGGAAAATCCAGCCGGACGTGGAATGCCAGCGTGAGTTGTGGTTGCTGCATCGTCCTATCCCTTCTCTACGCTTGCAGCGCGGCCCGCCCGGTCGATGGCCAGCATCGGCAGGGCCAGCACCAGCAGCGAGGCGAGCAGGCCGATGGCCAGGGCAAAGTTGCCGCTGCTGGCCACAAGGGCTCCGGTCAGCCAGGGGCCGATCACACCGCCAGCAGTACCGAACATGCTGATCAGGGCAATCGCGCCCACCGGCACCCGGTTGCCGCCCAGGCGAACGGTAGCGGGAATGGCCCAGAACACCCCTTGCGTGGCGCCAATGCCCAGCCCTGCGAGGCACAGCAGGCCCAGCACTGGCCAGCCGAGCGGCAGGAACGCTGCCACCATCATCGCCCCGCCGGCGGCTGCGGCGGGAATCCCGGCATGGAGCAGGCGCTCCTGCCGCCTGTCTGACCGCTTGCCGTTCAGCAGCAGGCCAATCGCCAGGGCGGCCAAGGGCAGGGCGCTGAGCGTGCCAATCATCACCTCGCTGGCTGCCGGCGCCAGCTGGCGCACCAGCTGCGGCAACCAGAACACCAGCGCATATGAACCGGTCATCACCAGCAACCAGCCAAAGCAGCAGCGCCACAACCACGGATCGCGCGCCATCTGGCCGATGGGTATAGCAGGGCTGTCTGCCGCGCCTTCCTGCCTGGTAAACTCGTCCGCCAGCCATGTTCGTTGCTCAGCCGAAAGCCATTTCGCCTTGGCGGGGCTGTCGACCATGTACCACGCCGCGATCACCGCCAGGATGACATTGGGTACCGCGATCAGCAGGAACATGTAGCGCCACGGTTCCATTCCCAGCGGATTGGCGATCCCCAGCATCCACCCGCACAGCGGGCCGCCCAGCACCATCGACAAGGGCACCGCCACCAGAGCGCCCGACAAGGCGCCCGCGCGCATCGAAGGCGGGGTCCAGCGGGATATCAGCCAAGTCATGCCGGGGGCAAAGCCGGCCTCGGCCATCCCCAGCAGGAAGCGCGCGGCGTAAAA
>JAZKFK010000323.1:0-5578 GCA_040386475.1 Pseudomonadota bacterium
CCGCAGGCCAGCACCAAGCTCACCGTGTTCATCTCGTACTCGTGCCCGCATTGCGCTGCCTTCGAGATGGAATCGGATGCGCCCTTGCGCGCCGCCTACATCCAGCCGGGCAAGGTCAGTCTGGAAGTGCGCCCGTTCCTGCGCAACGTGCTGGACGTGGCCGCCACCCTGGCAGTTGAATGCGGACCGGAAAACCGCTTCTGGGCCAATCACCGTGCCATGCTGCGCGGCCAAGGCCGCTGGCTGGACGTGGCCAGCAACGCCAGTGCCGCACAGCAGCAGCGCTGGAGCACCGGTGAGATGGTCCAGCGCTTGCGCGCGGTCGCCGCCGACCTCGGTTTCTACCGGTTGATGGAAGGACGCGGCTACACCCGCGCCCAGCTGGACGTGTGCCTGAATGATGAAGCCGGCGCCCGCGCGCTTGCCGCGCGCAGCCAGGCCGATGGCACCCGCTACTCCATCCCCGGCACGCCCAGCATGCTGATCAACGACCGGTTGCAGGCCAACGTGTACGATTGGGCCAGCTTGCGCCCGCTGCTGGATGCCGCAGCCCGCTAGGACCGACGATTATCGGGCATATCCTGTGCAAAACCGCGCCTATCGTCCCCGGCGCGATTGCACCGCCGCCTGCATGAATTAGCCTTTGTTTCCCACCTGACAGGATTTGACCCATGACTACTCCGCGCCGCCCGTTCCGCTCGATGATCCTCGCAGGCCTGGCCATGCCGCTCGCGCTGGGCCTTGCCGCGTGCAATTCGGGCAGCGGCGATGCCGCTGGCGGCATCAGCGGCGATGTGGTGGAAAATGTCGCCCCGCCCGCAGGTGCCAGCTGGTCGGAAACCGCAGTGCGCACCCCCGATGGCGGCTGGCTGGTCGGCAACCCCGATGCGCCGATCAAGCTGCTGGAATATGGCTCGCTCACCTGCCCGGCCTGCGCGCTGTTCTCCACCGAAGGTTCGGCCAAGCTGCACGAGGACTATATCGACAGCGGCCGCGTATCTTACGAATTCCGCACCGTGCTGATCCACGGCGCGGTGGACCTGCTGCTCAGCCGCGTGCTGGAATGTGCCCCGGTTGAAGTGGCCGTGCCGCTGGCCGACCAGGTATGGGCCAACCTTGATGCCGTGACTGGCCCGTTCCAGGCCAACCAGGCGGCCCTGGAACAGGCCATCAGCCTGCCGGAAAACCAGCGCTTCGTGGCCATGGCGCAAGCCAGCGAGCTGGACCAGTTCTTCGCCGCCCGCGGCATCAGCACCGAACAGACGCAGGCCTGCCTCGCTGACAGCACCGCCGTCACCGCGCTGGCCACCAAGAGCCAGGAGATGAGCGAGCGCGACGGCGTAACCGGCACGCCCACCTTCCTGCTCAACGGCACCAAGATCGATGCCACCCGCTGGGCCGAGGTCGAAGGCGCCCTGCAACGCGCCGGCGCGCGTACCGAATAGCCTTCGGGTAGGCGGGGGGCCGGGCACACGATGGAGATCAGGAAGCTCAAGCTGTCGGGCTTCAAGAGCTTCGTCGAACCGGCCGAGCTGAGGATCGAGCCGGGGCTGACCGGCGTGGTTGGCCCCAACGGCTGCGGCAAATCGAACCTGCTCGAAGCGATCCGCTGGGTGATGGGCGAAAACAGCCCCAAGTCGATGCGCAGCGGCGGGATGGAAGACGTGATCTTCGCGGGCACCGCCACCCGCCCGCCACGCGATTTTGCCGAAGTGGTGCTCCACGCCCTCGATGCCGAGGGTGAGGAACTGTCGGTCACCCGCCGGATCGAGCGTGGGCTGGGTAGCGCCTACCGCGTCAACGGGCGCGATGTGCGGGCCAAGGATGTTTCGCTGGTGTTCGCCGATGCGGCCACCGGCGCGCATTCGCCCGCGCTGGTCAGCCAGGGCAAGATCGCCCAGGTCATCGCCGCCAAGCCTGAAGAGCGGCGCATGATGCTGGAGGAAGCGGCGGGGATCGCCGGCCTGCACGTCCGCCGCCGCGATGCCGAGAACAAGCTGAAGGCGACCGAGCGTAACCTGGCCCGCCTTGAAGACCTGATGGCCGGGCTCGACAGCCAGATCGCCACGCTGCGACGGCAGGCCAAGCAGGCCGAACGGTACAAGCTGCTGTCCGACCAGATCCGCATGGCCGAAGCGCGGCTGGTCTTTGCCCGCTGGAGAGATGCCGCCGCCGCTGCCGAAGCGGCGCGGGGCCAAGCCAAGCTGGCCGATGGTGCAGTGCTGCAAGCGCAGGCCGCAGCGCAGGCGGCGCAGAAGGCGCAACACGCGCTGGCGGAGAAGCTGGTGACCTTGCGCGATGAACTGGCCGACCGGCGTGACGATGCCAGTGCGCACGGCCACCGGATGGCCTCGCTCGCCAGCCAGCTGGAAGCCGCCAACCAGCGCCTCGCCGATCTCGATCGCCAGCAAAAGCGGCTGGAGGAAGACCGTTTCGAGGCCGACCGGCTGACGCGCGATGCGGCGCAGGCGCTGAAGGACCTGGAGTCCACGCTGGCCGCTAACGTCGCCGCGCTGGCCGAGGCGGAAACGCTGCGTCCGGCACTGGCGCACAAGGCGGAAGCCGCCGAACAGGCCGGGCGCGCGGCCGAACTCGCCCTCGCCCGCGCCACGGCCGATCACGCCGGGGTCGAAGCGGAATGGCGCGTGGCCGAAGCCGAACTGGCGCAGGCCCGCGCGCGGCTCGACAGGCTGGACGGTGACGCCCGGCGCTTGGCCGACCAGCGCGCGGCGCTTGCGGCAGAGGGCGATCCGGCGGTTGCCGTGAGCAGTGCCAAGGCCGCGGCAGAAGCTGCCGGTGCCCGCCGCGAAAGCTTGCGTGCCGCACTCGAAGCCAGCCGTGCGCGCAAGGATGAATTGACCACGGCGCGCGATGCTGCCGCCAGCGCGCTTTCCGCCGCGCGGGCCGACTTGTCCGGCATTGAACGCGAATGGCAGGCCCTCGACCGTGACCGGCAAGCCCGCGCCAAGCAAGCGGCGGGAAAGCACGGCTTGCCAGTCGCGCTTGACCAACTGGCTGCCGAGCCGGGTTACGAGCGGGCGCTCGCCGCCGTGCTGGGGCGCGATGGCAAGGCGCCGCTGGGGATGCCCGACAAGGCGGCGGAAGGGCGCTTCTGGACCGGCGCCACGGCGCCCGCCAAGGTGCCGGACAACCTAGCCGATCACGTGCGGTTGTGCCCGCCGCAACTCGCTGCGCGGCTGGCGCTGGTCCATGTCGCCGATGCTGACGATGGCCGCGAGCTGGGCCCGGGCGAATGGCTGGTCACTCGCGATGGCCTGCTGCGGCGGTGGGATGGCTTTGTCGCGCGCGGTGAAGGCGCGGCGGAAGCAGCGCGGCTGGAGGCCGACAACCGGCTCGCCGATCTGGCAGCCCGCCTTCCTGCCCTGCGCGATGCGGCAGCCGCCGCCCTTGCAACACACGAGGCACTAGCCGCCGAAGCCGGTGAATTGCAGCGGGCGCTCGTGGCCGAAGAGCGCGCCGTCAACGAAGCCGCCGAGGCCGAGCGGCAGGCCCTGCGCGCGCTCGACCAGGCCGAAGCTCGGCGCGAACGGCTGGCCACTCGGCTATCCGAAATCGAGGCCGCCGGGGCTGAGCTGGCCGAGCAGCGCAAGCTGGCTGAGGCCGATGTGGCCGCATCGCAAATGCGCCGCGCCGCCCTGCCCGACCCCGCTGCCGGGCGCGCGGCGCTTGATGCCTCGCGGGCCAGGCACGAAGCCGCACGCGAGACCTTGCAGGCCGCCATCGCCGCGCTCGCCGCGCACGATCAAGGGCTGGCCGTATCGCGTGAACGGGTCTCTGCCCAGCGCAGCGACAAAGCCAACTGGGAAGCGCGCGCAGGCGAGGCAGCGCAGCGGCTGGCCGGCATGGCCGCCCGGTTCGAGGAAATTGCCCAGGATCGCGCTGTCACCGCCGCCAAGCCCGCCGGGCTGATGCGCGAGATCGAGGGCGGCGAGGCGCTGCGGGCGCGGCTGGGCGAGGAATTGCGCGTGGCAGAGACTGCAGTAGCGACCGCTACCGAGGAAGCGCGCGGGGCCGATGCTGCCTTGGCGCAGGCGACCGAGGCGCTGTCCACCGCACGCGAACTGCGCGCCACCCTGGCCACTCGTGCCGAGAACGAGGAGCAGCGCCGCGAGGAGAGCGCGCGCCTTTCCGGCGAGCGGTTCCAGTGCCCGCCACCCTTGCTGTCGGAGCGGTTCGCGTTCGATGAGGCCAGTGTGGGCCATTCGTCCGCCGAAGCCGAGGCCATGGATCAGCTGGTCGCCAGCCGCGAACGGATCGGGCCGGTCAACCTGGTCGCCGCCGACGAACTGACGCGCATCGAGGGCGAATACGGGGCCGGCGCCGCCGAGCAGGAGGAGCTGAAGGAAGCGGTCAACCGCCTGCGTGGCAGCATCGGCAACCTCAACCGCGAGGGCCGCGAACGCCTGCGTGCCGCGTTCGAGGCGGTGGACGGCCATTTCCGCCACCTGTTCACGCGCCTGTTCGAAGGCGGACAAGCGCATCTGGCGCTGGTCGATTCAGACGATCCGCTGGAAGCAGGGCTGGAAATCTACGCCCAACCGCCGGGCAAGCGGCTGCAATCGCTCAGTCTGCTGTCAGGTGGTGAGCAAGCGTTAACCGCAACGGCGCTTATCTTTGCGCTGTTCTTAACCAATCCGGCACCTATTTGCGTGCTGGACGAAGTCGATGCTCCGCTGGACGATGCCAATATCGACCGCTTTTGCGACCTGCTTGATTCGATGGTCCAGGAAACCAAGACCCGCTACCTGATCGTCACACACAACGCCGTGACGATGAGCCGGATGCACCGTCTGTTCGGCGTGACCATGGTGGAGCGCGGGATCTCGCGGCTGGTTAGCGTGGACCTGGGAGAAGCAGCAGCGCTGGCAGCGGAGTGAAGGCCTAGCCCCGCACCCCGAACCAGATCACGTGCCGCGGACCTTTGCCGTTGCTGCGCGCCCGCACGACCACTTCCTCCACTGCAAAACCCGCCTTGGCTATTCGCGAGGCGAACGCCGGGTCGGGCCCGGCGGACCATACCGCCAGCACGCCGCCGGGCTTCAACGCCGCGCGCGCCTCCGACAGCCCTTCGCGGGTATAAAGGCGGTTGTTGTCGGCGCGGACCAGACCATCTGGACCGTTGTCCACGTCCAGCAGGATGGCATCGTAAGTTGCCCGGCCGCGCCCGATCGCCAGCGCAACGTCGGAATGGACCAGCGTCACGCGCGGATCGTCAAGGCAACCGGCGGTCAGCTCAACCATCGGGCCCTTCGCCCATTCGACGATTTCAGGCACGATTTCAGCCACGGTTACCCGGCCCTGCGGCCCCATCAGGCCCAGCGCCTTGCGCAAGGTGAAGCCCATGCCATAGCCGCCCACCAGCAAATGCGGGGCAGGACGGCCAGCCAGACGCTCCAGCGACATTTCTGCCAGCGCCTCTTCCGATCCGCTCATCCGGCTGTTCATCAGCTCGTTGCGGTCGAGCACGATCATGAAATCGGCACCGCGCCGCATCAGGCGCAATTCCTCGCCACCGGGGACTTGCGCGCTGCCTAGATGTTCGAGCGGGATCATGGGC
>JAZKFK010000324.1:0-2452 GCA_040386475.1 Pseudomonadota bacterium
CGGCGGCAGCCGTCGCCGGTGAAATACTTGCCGGGATACTGGCTGAAGTAGGTCTGGATGAAACGCTCGTGATCGCCATAGACCGTGCGCATCAGTCCGGGCCAGCTGTCGGTTAGGACCAGTGCGCCCTCAGTCGCCCCTTCCAGCACGTGGCCCGTGGCGGGATCGACTACTTGCGGCTGCACCCCGAACAGCGGGAAGCTGGCGGCGCCCGGCTTCAGCGCGTGGGCACCGGGGAGGGGGGTGATCATGTGGCCGCCAGTCTCGGTCTGCCACCAGGTATCGGCAATCGGGCAACGGCCTTCACCGACCACGTTGTAGTACCATTCCCACGCCTCGGGGTTGATCGGTTCGCCCACCGAGCCCAACAATCGCAGGGACTTGCGGCTGGTTTTTGCCACCCAGTCGTCGCCCTCGCGCATCAGGGCGCGCAAGGCGGTTGGAGCAGCATAGAAGATCTCTACCTGGTACTTGTCCACGATTTGCCAGAAGCGGCTGTAGTCCGGGTAGTTGGGCACGCCTTCAAACATCAGTGTGGTGCCGCCGTTCATCAGCGGGCCATAGACGACATACGAATGGCCAGTGACCCAGCCGATATCCGCCGCGCACCAGTAGATCTGACCGGGCGAGTAATCGAAGGTGTATTCATGCGTCATGCTGGCCCACACGGCATAGCCGCCGGTGGTGTGCAGCACGCCCTTGGGCTTGCCGGTTGAGCCGCTGGTGTAGAGGATGAATAGCGGGTCTTCCGCGCCCATTTCCTCTGCCGGGCAATCGGACGACATGGCTGCCACGGCTGGCGCCCAGTCCACATCGCGGCCAGCCACGAACGGCACGTCCGCGCCGGTGTGGCGCAGCATGATCACGGTATCCACGCGCACCTTGTCACACGCAGCATCGACATTGGCCTTCAGTGGCACGGTCTTGCCGCCGCGCAAGCCCTCGTCCGCGGTGATGATCACGGTGCTGGCGCAATCCTCGATCCGGCCGGCCAGGGCATCGGGGCTGAAGCCTGCGAACACGATCGAATGGACCGCGCCGATCCGCGCGCAGGCAAGCATGGCCACGGCGGCTTCTGGCACCATCGGCAGGTAGATGGTCACGCGGTCGCCGCGCCGGACGCCCTTTTCCTTCAGCAAATTCGCGAACTTGCCGGTCGCTTCGTAGAGTTCACGATAAGTCAGCGTGCGGGCAGGCGTGTCGGGATGGTCCGGCTCCCACAGGATCGCCACGGTATCGCCGCGCTCGGCCAGGTGCCGGTCAAGGCAATTGGCGGCCAGGTTCAGCGTGCCATCGGCGAACCAGCGGATGTGGAAATCGTCGGCCGCAAAGCTGGTGTCCTTGATCTGGGTGGGCAGGCGCAGCCAATCGAGCCGCTGCATTTCCTGGCGCCAGAAGGTGTCCGGGTCTTCGACCGACTGCCGGTACATCTTCGCATAGCTTACCGCGTCGATCTTCGCCCCGGTGGCCCATGCGGCCGGTACCGGATGCAATGCGTGAACGTGCATTACTTGCTCCCTGAAACTCCTGGGAGCGTGGTTAGGAAATCCGGAGGGCTAGCGCCAGAGGGCATCCAGTGCCGGAAGGAGGTGTTCGCGGTGTTCTGCGGGCACTCGGGCCAGCAACTCGCGCTCGAAGTCCTCTATAACCTTGCGGGCACGCGTCAGCGTCTCCCGGCCATTGTCAGTCAGGCGCAGGCCCTGCGACTTGCCGTCGATCGGCGTGCGCGCGATCCAGCCGGCATCCTCCAGCTTCTTGAGCAGCGGCACCATGTTGGCCCGCTGGATATCCAGCTGGCGACCGATGGCGCTGGCTGTGCTATCGGGATTGGCGTCCAGCAGCATCAGGATCGAGGTGTGAACCTGCTTGAGTCCCATCTCCGCCAGCCGCGCGGATAGCTGCACCGTGGTGGCATGGGCCGCACGGCGCAGGGCATAGCCCGGGTATCTGGTGAGGGGATCGCGCATGGTGCCAGCAGGATAACAATTGTTGTTGATTATAGCAATGCCGATAGCTATGGCCGATAACAATATTGACCCGGCAGACACGCGACTCGCCGTGCTGCCCCGTGAGGAGAGAGCATCATGGCCAAAGCCCCGTCGCAACCCGATCCCCGTCCGCAAGCCGAGACCGTCAAGTTTGACGTGATCGACGGCGTCGCCTGGGTCTATTTCAACCGCCCCGACAAGCGCAACTGCATGAGCCCGAACCTCAACCGGCAGATGCTGATCGTGCTGGAAGAGCTGGAATTCCGCGATGACGTGCAGGTGCTGGTGCTGACCGGCGAGGGTTCCTCGTGGTCGGCCGGCATGGATCTGCTGGAATACTTCCGCCACGCCGAGCAGGAAGGCCTGCACAAGGTCCGCCAGCACCAGCGCGAAGCCTATTCGTGGTGGGAACGCCTGCGCTGGTACGAAAAGCCCACCGTGGCGATGATCAACGGCTGGTGCTT
>JAZKFK010000324.1:2552-6873 GCA_040386475.1 Pseudomonadota bacterium
CGCGCGCAGGAAGCGCTGAACCAGTTCGGCGGCGTGGAATCGCGCAAGGAAGCGACCAAGCAGTTCCTGGATGACAAGACCTTCAAGCCGGGTCTGGGCGTGTTCGACAAGACCAAGCTCCAGAAGGACTGATCGCGATCAACGACAATGGCGTCACCCCTGCCAAGGGCGGGGGTGACGTTTCGCGTGTCCGGGGTTAGGACGCGCTGCAATCACACTCAGGGAAGAGAACCGCCGATGACCACCCGCCGCTTCACCAATGCCCAGATCGATCGCCTGCTGCGCCCCAAGTCGGTGGCAGTGATCGGCGCGAGCGACCGGCACGGCGCGCTTGGCGCCACGCTGCTGAACAACCTGGTGCAGTATGAATTTGCGGGCGACATCTACCCGGTCAATCCCAAGCGGGACGAACTGCTGGGCCTGAAGGTCTATCACACGGTGGACGAGCTGCCCGAGGGCATCGATTGCGCCGTACTGGCGATCCCGCGCCCCTTCGTGATCGATACGGTGAAGGGCCTGGCCGCCCGCGGCTGCGGCGCCGTGGTGATCTATTCGGCCGGGTTCTCCGAAGCCGGCGAGGAAGGCATGCGCGACCAGGCTGAACTGGGCCGCATTGCGCAGGAATACGGCATGGTGATCGAAGGGCCAAACTGCCTCGGCTCCACCAACTATGTCGATCGCGTGCCGCTGTCGTTCGTGGAAACCAACATGAAGACGCCGCCCAAGGGTTCGCGTGCCGTGGGCATCGCCAGCCAGTCTGGCGCATTGGCCGCCGTGCTGGCTACCGCGCTGCACCCGCGCGGATTGTATGTCTCCACCTCGGTATCCACCGGCAACGAGGCGGCGATGGGCGTGGAAGACGTGGCCGAATGGCTGATCGATGACGAGGATACCCACGTCATTTCCATGTACGTGGAAAGCCTGCGCCGTCCGGCCGCTTTCGTGGCCGCTGCCCGCCGTGCCCGGGCTGCCGGCAAGCCGATGGTGATGTTGCACCCGGGCAAGAGCGACAAGGCGCAGGAAAGCGCCGCCACCCACACCGGGGCCATGGCGGGCGACTATGCGCTGATGAAGGCCAAGCTGGGCCGCGAAGGCGTGATCTTTGCCGATAGCCTGGAAGAGCTGGCCGACATTACCGAGATTGCGCTGCGCTGTTCGGCTCTGCCGGGCGCCAACATGGCGATCCTGGGCGAAAGCGGCGCGCTGCGCGGCCTGGCCTTCGACATTGCCGAAGATATCGGGCTGGACCTGATCCACCTCGACGATAACAATTCGCCCGCCCTGCGCGCGATCCTGCCCGATTTCGTGCCGGTATCGAACCCCACCGACATTACCGCCGTGGGCCTGTCCGAACCCGAAATCTACACCAAG
This sequence comes from Pseudomonadota bacterium, assembly GCA_040386475.1. Classification (GTDB taxonomy): domain Bacteria; phylum Pseudomonadota; class Alphaproteobacteria; order Sphingomonadales; family Sphingomonadaceae; genus Alteraurantiacibacter. Next base: position 3,924 of record JAZKFK010000324.1, read on the forward strand.
GTGCTGACCGCGCTGCTGGAGGATGACCGCATCGGTTCGGTGGTGGCCTCCATCATCCAGTCGGACCCGATCACCAGCAAGATAAAGTTCCCCGCGATCATCAAGGTGCTGGAAAGCGGCACCTTCGCCAAGCCGCTGGTGTTTGCCGGGGTGGACGAAGGCGCAAATGTGCCGCCCGACTATATCGAGGCGCTGCGCGCTGTCGGCATTCCGTGGTTCCCCAGCACCGAGCGCGCCTATCGCGCGATCGCCCGGCTGGCGGACTTGTCAAAGCGTGACCTGTCCGACCGTTCGTCCGCGCCGCTGCCGCTGGCGGGCATTGCCGACGAGCATGGCGTGGTGCCGGAGTACAAGGCCAAGGCGCTGCTCGCCCCGGCAGGCATTACTTTCCCCAACAGCCGGTTCGCGCCCGATGCCGATGCTGCCGTGGCCGCTGCCGAGGCCATCGGTTATCCGGTGGTAATGAAGGCGCAGGCCGCTGCGCTGGGCCACAAGAGCGATGCTGGCGGGGTGATCCTGAACCTCAAGTCCGCTGACGAGGTGCGCGCTGCGTTCGACCGGATGTATGCCAATGTCAGCGCCTACAACGCCGCCATCGCGCTGGACGGCGTGCTGATCGAGGCGATGGGCAAGATGGGCACCGAGATGATCGTGGGCGCCAAGTCCGATCCCGAATGGGGTCCGGTGGTGCTGGCGGGCTTCGGCGGGGTGACTGCCGAAATCCTCAAGGACGTGAAGCTGTTCACCCCCGACATGGGCCGCGAGGCGGTGATCGAAGGGCTGCTTTCGCTGAAGCAGGCGCCGATCCTGAAGGGCTATCGCGGTGCGCCTGCGCTGGATGTGGAAGCACTGGCCGACCTGATTGTGCAGGTGGGCCAGGTGATGACCGGCAATCCCTCGATCCGCGAGATCGACCTCAATCCGGTGATCATCCATCCCAAGGGCCCCGATGGCGCTGGGGGCGTGGTGGCGCTGGATGCGCTGATGCTGGTGGACTGAGGTTTGCCCAGCGTCCTCATCATCCACGAGGTCGCCGACTATGCCCACTGGAAGGCGGCCTTTGATGGGGCCGCCGACTTGCGCCGCGCTGCGGGTGAGCAAAGCTACCAGCTGCTGCGGTTTGACGATGATGCCAACAAGGTGGTCCATTTCTCGGAATGGACCAGCCTTGCTGCTGCCCGCGTGTTTTTCCAGTCAGCCGAAGTGGCCGAAATCCGCCGCCAGGCCGGGGTGAAGGAACCGGAGTTCTGCTATCTTGAGTGGCTGGAGCAAGGCACGCTTTAACCCGCGCCCTTATCCGGCCCCGGCACGCCCCCGCGTATAGCTGATCCGGATCCTCACCCAGGCGCCCATCAGGCTTGCGTTGCCCCGGCGCGGTGGGCGCACCTGGAAGCGCCAGGCGGTGGCCAGCACGGCGCCCATCATGTTCGATGCGGTGGGAGATTGCTCGATGCCCACGCAATCGGTCACCGCCCAGTTCGGCGCGGTCTTGCACGCGATCAGCGCCCAGGCGGGCGGCTCCACCGTGGCCAGCGCCGGGCTAAGCTCGGCATCGGTCGGCTCGCGGAACCAGCGTGCAGCATAGAGCGGGCTGCCATCGGGCGCTGTGCCGACTACCTGGCTATCCCCTTCGCTGCGCGCCGCGCTGCCCGGCGGGCCAAAGGTGCCGCCGCCGGGCCGGATCACCGCGCGCGGCGGACCGCGGGTGGCAGACGGCTGCGGCGTGGGCTGAGGCTCGGGCTGCGGTTCCGGCTGCGGCGGCGGGGCAGGCGTGGTCAGCGGACGGGGCAGCGGCAGGGCCGATGGCAAGGCTGGCGCCACCGGCGTCACTTCCGGCTGGCTGGGGCTGTCGGGCTGCGGTTCTGCCTCGTCCTCTTCGGTCGCGTCGGGGTTCTCGGTCTGCTCGCCCACGTCCATCGTGGTGAGCGACGAAAACACCGGCGGTTCCTCGCGCCGGGTCATGCCCAGGGTCAGCAGCACGGCGATCAGCAGCAGTTCCAGCAGCAGGGTGAGCGCAATTCCGAGAACCTTGTCGCCCCAGCGCGCACGCAAGCGGCCCAGAGTCGTATCGCGCGTCGTATCGGGCGTCGCATCGCCCGTAGTATCGCGCGCCGTTTCCGGCTGCCAAAAGGCAGGATCATCAGTGTCGAGAAGGTTCACGGGTGTTCGGTTCGGCCAGCGTGCATTGGTGTTCCGCCCCCGGATCCTGCGCGGGTCGATAGGCTATCGCCCGGCTGGCGTAAAGGGCGTGGCACGGCTAGTCAGCGGTGATGCAAACCGTTCGCCTTGGCCGCACCGATGCGCTGGTTTCCGTCGCCGGGCTGGGCTGCGGCGGGCACAGCCGGCTGGGCATGGCGCGCGGCGCCAGCGAGGGTGAGGCGGCGCGGGTGGTGGAGCATGCCATCGCAGCTGGCGTGACCTTCATCGATACCGCGCGCAGCTATGGCACCGAAGGCGCGGTCGGCCGGGCGCTGGCGGGCAAGGACCGGACCGCGCTGTTCCTTTCTACCAAGAGCTGGGTGGGAGAGGCGGGATCCGAGAAGCACCCGCGCCTGCTGACGGCGGCCGAGTTCACCGCCAACCTCGATGCCAGCCTGCGCACATTGGGCACCGACTATATCGACCTGTTCCACCTGCACGGCGTCAGCGCCGACCAATGGCCGCATGCGCGCGACGTGATCGTGCCCGAACTTCACCGCCAGCAGGCCTTGGGCAAGGTGCGCTTCATCGGGCTGACCGAGGTGTTCCGCTTCGACACCGCCCACACAATGCTGGCAGATGCCCTGCCGAGCGGGTTGATCGACGTGGTGATGGTGGGGTTCAACCTGCTGAACCAGACCGCGCGGGCAAAGGTCTTCCCCGTCACGCGGAAGCTGGACCTTGGCACGCTGATCATGTTCGCCGTGCGCCGGGGCCTGAACAGCGCGGAGCACGCTGCCGAGGCCGTGGC
>JAZKFK010000325.1:0-6531 GCA_040386475.1 Pseudomonadota bacterium
CATCCGACAGGCCCGCACCGCTGGCCAGCTTGGTGATCCAGCTCAGCATCGAATAGAGCACCATCAGGCCCATGAACACGGCGACCATCAGCAGAATGGTGCGCGTCCGCAAGGCCGGGCTGAACAGTCGTGTCAGCGCCTCTCCCGATGTTTGATGCGTCGGTGTGGCCGGTGCAACATGGGCGGGCAGGATGGCATAGGCGAGCGGCAACATCAGCAGGGTGATCACCGCTGCCCACAGTAGCAGCGCCTGCCAGCCGTGGCTTTCGAGGAAGGCGGCAGCGATGAAGCCCGTGGCCACTGCTGCCAGCGGGAATCCGGCCTGGACTATCCCCACCGCCATGTCCTGTCGCCCCGCTGGCGCCGATTCGGCGGCCAGCGCGGCCATTGTTGCCAGGACTGTACCGATGCCCGTGCCCACCACCAGCCGCGCCACCATCAGCAACTCGACATTGTGGACAAAAGCCGATGCGACCATGCCCAGGCTCATCAGGGCAAGTGCCAGCATGATCACCGGCTTCCTGCCAAAGCGGTCGGCAAACGGCGCGATAACCAGCGCGCCAATACCCATGCCAAAGGTGCCGGCGCTAAGCACATAGCCCATCACATCGTCTGCCACCGACCAGTCCGCCTGCAGATCGGCCCGGATATAGGACATGATGTTCACGTCCATCCCGTCGACCATGTTGGTGACGAAGCACAGCCCCACGATCAGCGCCGCACGCAAGGTCCAGCTGCGTGCGCCGCTATCTGCAAAAGACACTGTCGCCCCGCTCATGTCCCGCGCCCCGCCAGCCACATGATATGGCGTACTGCGGCAACATACCCGTCGATGCCTAGACCGGAAATGATCCCGGTGCACACTTGCGTATGGATCGACTTGGCGCGCCATTCCGCCTCGCGCCGGTGGATGTTCGACAAGTGCACTTCCACCACCGGGCAATCCGCCAACTTGATGGCGTCGAGCACCGAATAGGCGGCGTAAGTGAAGGCGGCGGGATTGATCACGATCCCCGCCTGTCCGCGCCGGGCCTCCTGCAGCCAGGCGACCATTTCGTATTCGGCATTGGTCTGCCGGAAATCGATGGTGAAGGCGGTGCCGGATACGGCCTGGCGACACAGCTCGGCGACGTCGTCCAGCGTGTCATGGCCATAGATCGCGGGCTCGCGTTCGCCCAGAAGGTTCAGGTTTGGCCCATTAAGGACCACAATCGCGCCACCCACGTGACTATCTCTCCCGTGTTTCGCGCCTCCTCTCACGGGAAGGCTTGCCAACGATCACCAATTTATGCACGAACTAGTACATAACACAAGGAGGATTGATGACAGGCCTGGGCAAACCACTGCTGGTGATCGTCATGCTGGGCCTTGCGGCCCCCGCGTCGGCCCAGAGTTCCGACGTTCCGCAAGACACTGCGGCGGGGGGCGATTGGGCGACTTATGGGCACGACAAGGGCGGCCAACGGCATTCCCCATTGGTCCAGATCACCCCGGATAACGTCGCCCGGCTAGCTCCGGCGTGGACCTATCACATGCGGCCCATGACCAAGGGAGAGGGGGAGGCCGAAGATCCAGCCGCTGCGGTCCAGCGTGCCGCCGAAGGTGTGCAGCCGGTGGCGCGGCCCGGCTACTACTTCGGCTCGCAGGTCACTCCATTGGTAGTGGGCGAGCGCATGTTCGTGACCACGCCTTATGGTCGTGCCTCCGCGCTCGATCCGCAGACTGGCGAGGAGCTGTGGTCAACCGTGATTCCCGGTCCCGGCGTGCCATCGATGCGCGGGGTGGAATACTGGGCTGGCGACGGTACGCTACCGCCGCGGATCCTGTTTGGTACCCGTGATGGCCGCCTGATCGCGCTCGACGCGGCCACCGGGGCCTATGTCGAAGGCTTCGGCGAACATGGCGTGGTCAGCCTGAAGACGCCGGAAGTGATGAATGGCACCCAGACCGATTTCTACGGCATGACCTCTCCGCCGATCGTGTTCGGCAACCTAGTCATCACCGGATCGGCCGTGCAGGAGTTTCCGCCGCAAGGCGTAGCGGGTGATGTGCGCGCGTGGGACGTGCGCACCGGGGCGCTGGTGTGGACCTTCCATTCGGTGCCGCGCGATGGCGAACCCGGCGCGGAGACCTGGGCGGAGGGCAGCCGGCAAGCGCGATCGGGGGTTAACGCCTGGGGCTTTCTGACGGTGGATGAGGATCGCGGCGTGGTGTACATGCCGTTCGGCGCTCCGGCGTTCGACCGTTACGGTGGTGACCGCGCGGGCGACAATCTTTACGGCACCTCGCTGGTCGCGGCTGACGCCAGCACCGGTCGCTATCTGTGGCACTTCCAGGTGGTGCACCATGACATCTGGGATAACGACCTGCAGGCTCCGCCCTTGCTGTTCGATTTTCCAATGGCTGACGGAGGAAGTCGCCCCGCCGTGGCCGTGGTGTCCAAGAACAGCCTGTTGTTTGTACTGGACCGCGAGACCGGTGCACCACTGCTGCCCGTGGAGGAGCGCCCCTTCCCGGCCAGCAATGTTCCGGGCGAGCAGGCATCGCCCACCCAGCCGATCCCGGCAATTACGCCGCCGCTCGCCCGCACAACGTTTACTCGCGAGGAGGTGGCTGACCTGACCCCGGAGATGCACGCGGGCTGCCTCGCTTACATGGACAGCAACGCAATGGTCGCCGGCGGCCTCTATGTGCCAGTCGGCTTCCAGCAACCGACCATCAGCTTCCCCGGATTGCAAGGCGGCGCCAACTGGGGTGGCGCCAGCTTCGATCCCGCCAGCGGCCTGCTCATCGTCAACACGAACGACCTGGGGCAGGTGACTGAACTGGTGCCCGCCACGCGCGGCCCCCTACCCTATGACCGTGGCCGGGTGGGTGGGCGATTCCAGCTGGCCGGTACCAACTGGCTGTGCCAGCAGCCGCCGTGGGGCCGGTTGAGTGCGGTCGACGTGGCAAGCGGACAGATCGCGTGGCAGGTCCGCCTTGGCGTGACCGACAGCCTGCCCGAAGGCTTGCGTGATACTGGCCGACCCAACGTGGGCGGTTCGATAACCACCGCCAGCGGGCTGACCTTCATCGGCGCGACCGACGATGGCCGCTTCCGTGCGTTTGAAACCGCCACCGGGCGCGTGCTGTGGGAAACCCGCTTGCCGGCCTCTGCGCATGCGACGCCAATTACCTACCGGGGCGCTGGCGGCCGCCAATTTGTTGCAGTGACGGCTACTGGCGGCAGCTTCCTTAACAGCCCGCTTTCGGCCGACACGATTGTCGCCTTTGCGCTTCCTGAAGGAGAATGACGATGCATCAGTGCAAACGAATGATCCTTGGCCTGCTGGCTGGTGTCTGTTTGGTCTTGCCGGCCGGCGTGGCTGTCTCGCAAGCGGTACCCAGAGCGCGGCGCAGCCCTCCGCCGGGCTATGAAGACGCCTATGCCGGACGCAAGCGCGTGCTGGTGGTGGCCGATCTGTCCACCGGCAACCAATCGGCGCACATGGCGGTCAGCCATGCGATTGCGGTGATCGAACAGCTTGGGCGCGAGAGCGGTGATTACGTTGCCTTCCTGCGCACCGACATGGACTGGATCACCCACGAGGAAACCTGGGGCACGGGCGATTATGCGCAAGGCGGATCGAAGCAGGCGCGCGGCAAGAACCTCGACTATTTCGATGCAGTGGTATTCTATACCAATGGTGAGTTGGACCTGGACGACGAGCAGAAGCAGGCCCTGCTCGATTTCGTCCGCCGCGATGGCAAGGGCTTTGTAGGTATCCACACCGCCAGCGCCAGCGCCTATTCCTGGCCCGAATATGGCGAAATGCTGGGGGGCGTGTTTGACAACCATCCGTGGATGATCGCCGAAGCGCGAATTGTGGTGGAGCGGCCCGACTTTCCCGCCATGGCCGGCTTTGCCGATGGCCAGAGTCTGCGTGACGAGCATTACCAGATGCGCCTCGCCCCTTATGACCGGGCCAGTGTGGACGTGCTCGCGCGCCTCGATCCGCGCAGCGTCGATCTGGCGGCACCGATGGTCCACCGGCAGGATGCCGATTTCCCCATCGCCTGGATCCGCAACTATGGGCGCGGGCGAGTGTTCTACACCGGGCTTGGCCATACCGATGCGGCGTGGGACGATCCGCGCATCCGCACCATGATGCGCGAGGCGATCGGCTGGGCCATCGACGGGACCGAGGCGGCCGTGCCGCACCCGATCACACCGTTGCCCTGATCCGCGATCAGTTGTTCGCCCCTTGGTCGAGGACCCGGTGGAAGAAATCGAAGGTGGCATTGGTGGCCCGCAGGGTCGCCGCCGTTGTGGTGGCCGGGTCCGTACCTATGAAGCTGTGGTCAACGCCAGGAATGTAGATCGCCTCGACCGCTATGCCGGCTTCGCGCATCGCCGCCTCGGCAAGGCGCGATTGCTGCACGGGAACCGTCCGGTCACCTTCCCCGTGGATCAGCAGGAACGGCGGATCAGTGGGGTCGAGGTAGGTCACCGGGCTGGCCAGCGCATAATCATTCTGGTCACACGGACCGCTGCAACCCAGCAGCAGGGCGGCTGACGCGTCGGTGCCGCCAGGGCGTCCTGCGGCAAGGGCGCCAAAGTCGAACACGCCGTACCAGATGGCCGCTGCCTGGACGCATTCGCTGCCCGTCGCATAACTTTCTCCGGACAGGTCGAGCGCCGTGACCCCGCAACTGAGCGCGGTGAGTGCCGAGAGATGGCCGCCGGCCGATCCGCCCCACACGCCGGTACGGGCGGGTTCGATCCCATAATGCGCGGCGTTGCCGTGCAGAAAGCGCAGGGCGGCGCGGGCATCCTGCACCTGCGCCGGGAAGCTGGCCTCGCGGGCCAGGCGATATTCCAGGCTGGCCACCACGAAGCCCTCTGCCGCCAGCGCAGCCAGCGTGGCGGGGAAATCGCCCAGCGCACCACAGTGGCGGGTGTGCCCGCCCACCCAGCCGCCACCGTGAATGAACAGGATCAGCGGCTTGGGTCCGGCTTCGCGCGGCGGCTGGTATATGTCGACGATCATGGGGCGATAGCCGGGGATCGTGGAATAAACGACGTCGGCCTGACTGGTAACGCCGCCGGGCCATTCCTGCGCCTGCCGTGGATAGCGATCATTGAGTACCGGAGCGCCCTCGACCGGAAATGCCCGCTCCTGCGCCACGGCAACGCTGCCGCATAGGGCCAGCGCGAGCGCAGTTATGGCTGCAAGTCGCATGATGTATCCTCCCCCTTTGGTGTGATTATGTACGATATAGTTCATAATCACGGGCGAGGATCAAGCCCATTTTTCGTGCGGTATTCTAGTCTGCCTTCACCCAACGAGTAACCGTCTGGATGATCTGCTCGCGGCGACGGGCGCGCATCGCGGTCGTGCTGAAATCAACGCCAAAGTTGCACAACACGGTGTGACGATTGGAAACATTGTAGAAACTGAGCGCGGAAATGGTCAGGTGCAGGTCCACCGGATCGATGCCAGCGCGAAACACGCCCGCCGCGCGACCGCGCTCAAGGATCGCGCCAAGCTGGTCAATAACCGAGCGATTGCGTTCTTTCATGCTTTCGATCTGGGCGATATGTTCGGCGTAGTGCAAATTCTCGTTCATCACCAGGCGGACGAATTCCGGGTGATCGAAGTGGTAATCAAAGTTGTGGCCGACCATGGCCCGCAATGCTTCCTCGGGTGGCAGGTCTTCGAACTGGCTGCTCTGCTCCTGCGTGCGAATGCGGGAATAGGCGCGTTCGAGCACGGCGCGATAAAGCCCGTCCTTGCCGCCGAAGTAATAGTAGATCATCCGCTTGGACGAGGCCGTGCGCTCGGCAATCTCGTCGATCCGCGCTCCCGCCAGGCCCTTTTGCGAAAACTCTTCCATCGCCACGTCGATGATGTTCTCGCGTGTTTCCTTGGCACCCCTTCGCTTGGTCTTCGCTACGGGACTTTTCTCGGTCAAATCAGACCTCCGGGACGTTAGGTGGGACCGCGCAACAAGTTGTCGCGATGGGAATTCAGGAGTTGCACATCGAAGGCAATGAGAAAAAGGTCAAGGGTACTGTGAGCCAGTTGTCGGCGGGGTTTTGCCAAGGCCAGCATGACCGCCAGCGTCCGGCATTGGCGAGGGTGAGGCATAACCATGCGGTGTCCGCGCTCGCCACGGCTCTGGCTCTCAAAGGCAAGAACCGGTGCAGACCTTCCAGGCGGCTCGCTCCTCAGCGGATTTGATTGAAGTCAAGGGATCCGCAGACGATGCGAGTAGCCTGTAAAACGGCTGGAACACTGGCCCGAACGACTGCGGGAAGGCCGAGGGCCTCCCAAGGGGGGATCATGGTTGTGCACGATCCGATAGCATCCCACGCGACCGATCTGTCGGCGATCCTGCGCGCCAGCGCCGAGCAACTGCCAAGCCCGGATTCACCGGATTTTGCCAAGCCGTTCGCCCGCTTTGCCGATGCGCGGATCGTGTTGCTGGGTGAAGCGACCCATGGCACGCATGAATTCTACGCCGCCAGGGCGCAGATCACGCGCA
>JAZKFK010000325.1:6631-9309 GCA_040386475.1 Pseudomonadota bacterium
GAAGCGACCCATGGCACGCATGAATTCTACGCCGCCAGGGCGCAGATCACGCGCATGCTGGTTGAGGATCATGGCTTCAACATCATCGCGGTTGAAGGAGACTGGCCGGATATCGCCCGTATTGACGATTATGCCCGGCACGGCACCACGCGGCCACGCAGTGGTGAATCCTTTGCCCGTTTTCCCACCTGGATGTGGCGCAACCAGGAGGTGCTCGCTTTGGCAGACTGGTTGCGCAAGCATAACGCGGGACTACCGGCGGCGGCGCAGGCAAGCATGCGCGGGCTGGATGTCTATAGCCTCCGGCATTCGATCCATGCCGTCCTGGACTATCTGGACAAGCACTGCCCCGACGAGGCGGCCGAGGCGCGCCGGCGATACGGCTGCCTGACGCCTTGGCAGGATGAACCGCAGCTCTATGGCCGCATGGCCCTTCAAGGCGGAATGGCGCATTGTGAAGCTGCCGTGATGGCGCAACTTGGCAGCCTTCTGGTACAGCGCATGGATCTGATCCGGGGCGGCAGCGGGAACGGCGAGGCCTACTTCGATGCCGAGCAGAATGCCCGGATCGTCCGGGCGGCAGAGCAATACTATCGCCTGATGTACCGCGGGTCGGTCGAAAGCTGGAACCTGCGCGATCGGCACATGTTCGATACCCTGCAGGGATTGATGGCCCATACCAAGGAGGCGCGGGCCATTGTCTGGGCCCACAATTCCCACGTCGGTAACGCCGCAGCCACCGCCATGGGCTGGCAGGGGGAATTCAATATCGGGGAACTGGTCCGCAAGTCCTACGGAGACAGTGCCGTCCTGATCGGTTTCGGGACCGACCGGGGGACGGTGGCCGCCGCATCCGATTGGGGCGGGGCGATGCAGGTGATGCCGGTCACTCCGGCCCGGCACGATAGCTGGGAGGGCGCCTTTCGCCGCACCGGTCAGGCAAGGACGCTGACGGATTGGCGATCGGGGACCAACCGGGAACTGGTATCCGCCCTGTCCGAAGTCCTGCTGGAGAGGGCCATCGGGGTGGTCTACCGGCCCCAGAGCGAGTTGACGAGCCACTATTTCCAGTCCGTTATGGCCGAACAGTTCGATGCCTGGGTCTGGTTTGAGGAAACGCGTGCCGTCACCCCGCTTGGACCGGAGCGGCCACACGGCGCGCCCGAAACATGGCCGTTCGGGCTGTGAGCGCGCCCGATCTGCCCGCCGCCGTGCACGAGGTCATCATTCCCGGTTCGCCTTCCCTGGCGGCGATCCTGGGAGTTCCCTCAGAAGCGAAGGGGCTGGTCATCTTTGCCCATGGCAGCGGCAGCGGCCGGCTTAGTCCCCGCAACAACTATGTTGCCGCCAGGTTGCGCGAAGCAGGTCTGGCAACGCTGCTTCTCGATCTGCTGACGCCAAGCGAGGAACACGATCGGCACAATGTCTTCGATTTGACCCTGCTTGCCTCGCGCCTGCGCCGGGCTGCGGATTGGGCGGCCACTCTGCCGGAAACAGGGCACCTGCGGATCGGTTATTTCGGTGCCAGCACGGGTGGCGGTGCCGCCTTGTTGGCAGCCGCACAGGACAGAAGGATCGCGGCCGTGGTTTCGCGCGGTGGCCGCCCCGATCTGGCTGGTCCCAAAGCTCTCGCGCTGGTTCAGGCGCCAACGCTGCTCATCGTCGGGGCACTGGATGGCATCGTGATTGACTTGAACGCGGCGGCGCAAAGGGAAATGACCTGTGCCAGCCAGATGATCATCGTGCCTGGCGCAGGTCATCTGTTCGAAGAGCCGGGCACGCTGGACGTGGTTGTAGAGGAAGCGCGCAACTGGTTCCTGCGATACCTGGGAGCATGACGATGGCCGGACAAAACAGCTTTGCCGACCGTCGCGAGGCCGGCATCATGTTGGGGGCTAGGCTGGCGCAACTGGCGCTGGCTGATCCGGTCGTCCTGGCTTTGCCCCGTGGCGGTGTACCGGTCGGCTTCGAAGTGGCAAAGGCCCTTGGCTGCCCGCTCGACATCCTGCTGGTCCGCAAGATCGGTGCGCCGGGGCACGAGGAGTACGGCATTGGCGCACTGGTTGACGGTTCGAACCCGCAAATCGTGATCGACGAGGCGATTGCGCAGATGGTCGGTGCCGACAAGGCCTATATCGACCGGACGGTCGTCCGCGAACTGGCGGAACTTGAACGCCGCCGCTCAGCCTACCGGTCCGGCCCGCCCGAGCCTTTGGCCGGGCGAACAGTAGTCGTTGTTGATGACGGGATCGCAACCGGCAATACGGTGAAGGCCGCGCTTCAGGGTCTGGCACGGGCAGGTGCGGCAATGGTTATACTGGCCGTACCAGTTGCACCCGCCACTACGCTGTTAGAGCTGGAAAAGCTTTGCGACAGGGTCGTGTGCCTGAACGTCCCCGAACCATTCTACGCCGTTGGCGCGCATTACCGCGACTTTGACCAGACGTCGGATGAGGAAGTCATCAGCCTGCTTGCCCAAGCTCGGAGATGAACCTCCAAACTCGATGCTGGCGGGACTGCGCCTAGTCGCGCACCACCATGACAGATAGCCGCGCATGGCGGACGACCCGTTCAGCATTTTCGCCAATCAGGAAGTCCTTCATCTGCGGGCGGTGCGATGCCAGGACGATCAGGTCCGCCTCGATGGTGCTGGCAATCTCCAGTATTCCGCGAAAGAC
>JAZKFK010000326.1:0-4922 GCA_040386475.1 Pseudomonadota bacterium
ATCAGCCGGTCGACCAGTTTCCTGACCTCGCCCATCACGTCATCGACCATGTCCTGCTTGATGATCAGGCGGCGCGCGGCGGTGCAGCGTTGCCCCGCGCTGGTAAAGGCGCTTTGCACCACCAGCGCGGCGGCATCGGAAATCTTGGGGGTATCCCACACGATCAGCGGGTTGTTGCCCCCCATTTCCAGCGCCAGGATCTTGCCCGGATCGGTCGCCAGACGCTTGTTGATAGCAATGCCCACTTGCGCCGAACCGGTGAACAGCACGCCATCGATGTCCGGATGGGCGACCAGTGCCTTGCCTTCATCCGGCCCGCCCACCAGCAATTGCACGCAGGCGGCGGGAATGCCGGCGCGGTTGAAATACAGCAGCAGCCGCTCGCCCACGGCCGGGGTTTTCTCGGATGGCTTCAGGATCACCACGTTGCCGGCGATCAAGGCGGGCACGATGTGGCCGTTGGGCAGGTGCGCGGGGAAGTTGTACGGCCCCAGCACGGCCATCACCCCGTGCGGCTTGTGGCGCACGGCGGTGCTGCCCTGCAGGCCCGCATCGCGCTTCTTCTGTCCTGTGCGCTCGGCATAGGCGTTGATCGAGATTTCCACCTTGTTGATGACCGATTCGACCTCGGTCCGGGCTTCCCACATGGGTTTGCCGGTCTCGCGGGCGATCAGCTCGGCGAATTCCTCCTGCTCTTTCCGCACTTCGTTGGCGAAGCGGCGCACCAGCTCGATCCGCTGGGCCAGTGGGCGGGCGGCCCATTGCGGCCAGGCGCGGCGGGCGCGACCCACAGTGGCATCGACATCGCCATAATTGCCGCGCCACAATTCCTCGCCGGTGGCGGGCTCATAAGAAACCAGCTGGGGGGTGGACACGGCGCGGGAGACTTTCGCTGGGGGGCTGCTGAAATTACAAAGATTATCGGTTGACTAGGCAGACACCACTAGTTGTGGCTTACGTCAATACGGTGAGCGTCCTGAGTTAACCGGTGCTTGCATTTATAAAGTGTCCCGCAGGCACCGGAGGTTCTCCCAAAGTCCTGCCCAGTTCGCGCAACCGGTCGACCTTGGCGTGGAGCGGCGCCCAGTCATCCCGTTCGGCAATGGCGGCCCAGATCGCCTCGACCTCGTCGATCAGCATGGACTCCGGTTCGCCAGTTAGGCCGCGCTGGCGGTGAAAATACAGGTCCGGACCGATGCCCTCCTCGCGCATGGTCACTTCTGCCGCCTCCACCAGCTGCGCATCGGCTTCCGGCCCCTGGCTCGCCACGCCCAGCCGCCATCGGAACCGGCGCAGCATGTTTTCCTCGTATAGCGGCCCGAACCGGTCGAGCGCGGCAATCAGCGGCTCGGCCTCGGCCAGAGGGCGCAGGGCAATGGCCAGCTGGCCCAGGTTCCAGCGGATCGCTTCGGGCTGGCGGCCGAAGGCATAGAGCCCGTGTTCGTCAAAATAGGCGGCGGTAAAGGTGGGATCCCACTTGGGCAGCCAGCGCCAAGGGCCATAATCGAAGCTCTCACCCGTTACGTTCATGTTATCGGTGTTGAGCACCCCGTGGACAAAGCCCGCCACCATGTAGCTGGCGGCCAGATCGGCCAGACGCTCTACTGCCAGATGTAGCAGGCGTACGGCGGGTTCGTCACCGCCCGGGGCATCGGCTGGCGGGGGCGGGCCGGGGAACTGAGCCAGCGTATAATCCACCAGCGCGGCCAAATGGTCCATCTCGCCCAGCGCGGCGAGGCGCTGGAAACTGCCGATCCGCATGTGGCTGTGCGACAGGCGGGTGAGCACGGCCGAGCGGGTGGGGGATGGCTCATCGCCACGCACCAGTTGCTCGCCGGTTTCGATCACCGCGAAGGTCTTGCTGGTATAGACGCCCAGCGCCTCGAGCATCTCGGTGGCCAGAATCTCGCGCACCGCGCCTTTCAGCGTCAGGCGGCCATCGGCGGTGCGGCTGTACGGAGTGCGGCCAGATCCCTTGGTGCCGAAGTCCAGCAGGCGGTTCTCGCCATCGCGCAACTGGGCATAGAGGAACCCGCGCCCGTCACCGATCTGCGGGTTGTAACTGCGGAACTGGTGGCCGTGATACTTCAGCGCCAGCGGCTGCGGCAGGTTGCCGGGCAGCGGATCGAAACGGCCGAAGTGGCGGGTGAAGGCTTCGTCCGAAAGATCGTCCAGCCCGACCGCCTTGTCCCACCGGCTATTGCGGAAGCGCAAGGTGGTTTGGGGAAAGTCAGCCGGCGGCACCGCGTCGCCAATCCATTCTGCAATCGCGGCGATTTGTGGGTCGGGACTGTAGGCGGAAGGTTGCGGTTCGGCGCGCATCTGGCATTAGTGGGGGCAGGCCGGGCGCGGCGCAAGGCGGCGCTGCAAAATAAGAGGGACGCTGCCGCCACATGACGGACACACCGTGGCGCGACGGGTACTGGGACAGTGCCGACGGGCTGAAACTTCATTACCGCGACTATGCCGGGCGCGAAGCTTCCGGGCGCGACGACCGTCCCGCCTTGCTGTGCCTGCCCGGGTTGACCCGCAACGCACGCGATTTCGAGCCGCTGGCACAGGCTTTCGCAGGCGATAGGCGCGTGCTGGCAGTGGACTTTCGCGGGCGGGGTGACAGTGCCTATGCCAAGGATACCAGCACCTATGTGCCCGCCACCTATGTGACGGACATGCTGGCATTCTTCGAACAGGTGAAGCCGGGACCGGTGGTGGCCGTGGGCACATCGCTGGGCGGGATCATCGCCGTGCTGCTGGCCAACATGGCGCCGCAGCACTTTGCCGGGCTGGTGATCAACGATATCGGCCCGGTGATCGAGCCTGAAGGGCTGGCGCGCATTCGCGAAACCGTGGGGCAAGGGCGCAGCTATCCCACGTGGATGCATGCCGCGCGGGCGCTGCAGGAGTTGAGCGGGGACCTTTATCCCGATTTCCAGATCTCCGACTGGTTGCGGCTGGCCAAGCGGTCGATGGTAATTACCAACGGCGGGCGCATTGGCCTGGACTATGACATGCGCATTGCCGAACCGTTCGCGGCTGCCGGGGATCAGCCGGCGGGCGACTTGTGGCCCGCGTTCAAGAACCTCCCCCCGGTGCCCAAGCTGGTGCTGCGCGGCGGCCTGTCGGACATCCTCTCTGCCGCCACGCTTAAAGCTATGCCGCGCGCGATGGGGCAAACACAGGTGCTGACGGTGAAGCGCGTGGGCCATGTGCCGACGCTGGAGGAACCTGAGGTGCAGGCGGCCATTTCCGCGCTGCTTGACAAGGTGCTCGCCCAAAACTCGGATGGCACATGAGCGAGCCGACCCCGCGCATCCTGCACGTCCATTCCACCTTCGATCCCGGAGGCAAGGAAGTGCGCTGCGTGCGCCTGATCAACCTGTGGGGCAACGCGGCGGACCACGCCATCGTTTCCGGCGATCTGGAGCGGCGCGGCGCGGCCGCGCTGCTCAGCCCCAAGGTCAAGGTCAGCTGGCCCAGATTCCCGGCGCTTAGCGGCCGTCCCTCGCTGGGCCGCCTCAAGGCGCTGGGCGCAGCGATGGCCGGGTATGACCTGATCTGCACTTACAACTGGGGCGCGATGGACGCGGTGATGGCGCACACGCTGTTTGCCGACATGTACAAGCTGGCCCCGCTGGTACACCACGAAGACGGGTTCAATGAGGATGAGGCCGACGGCCTGAAGCCACGGCGCAACTGGTATCGCCGCATCGCATTGGGCCGCGCGGGCGCGCTGGTGGTGCCTTCCAAGACGCTGGAACGCATTGCGCTGGAAACCTGGGTGCAACCGCGCGCCCGCGTGCGGCGGATCGCCAACGGGATCGACACCCGCGCCTTTGCCACGGCCGTGCCGCGAGACGTGCTGCCGGGGCTGGTAAAACACCGGGACGAGTTCTGGATCGGCAGCCTGGCAGGCTTGCGTGCGGTGAAGAACCTCGACGCTTTGGTTCGCGTTATGCCTCGTCTCGAACCGGGTTGGCACCTGGTGATTGCGGGTGAGGGGCCGGAGCGCGCGCACCTTGAGCAACTGGCGATAGACCTGAAGGTGGAGGACCGCGTCCATCTGCCCGGATTCATCAGTGAACCGCACAAGCTGGTCGGCCTGTTTGACCTGTTCGCGCTCAGCTCGCATTCCGAACAGTTCCCGATAAGCGTGGTCGAGGCGATGGCGGCGGGCCTGCCGGTGGTGGCGCCGCGCGTGGGCGACATTCCCGATATGGTCGCCAGTGACAACGGCCCGCTGCTGTATACTCCGGGCGACGAGGAGGAGCTGTTCAGGACGCTGTGGCGCGTCACCGGGCTGCCCAAGGAAATGAAGCGCATCGGCCAGGCCAACCGCGCCAAGGCCCGCGCCGAATTTGACCAGCGCGCCATGGCTGAACGCTATCGCGCGCTGTACTGGGGCCTGATGGGGCGCAACCGCCCTCTCTGACCAGCCGTTCGCACCCGCTTCATCAGGCATTCACGCGTTGGGGGACAGGCAGCAATCAAGAATTGAATAACAGCGCGCCAACCCGTAACAGCGCGCCCTGACGGTTTCCTTTTATCAGCAAGACGAACGTGGCAACAACACCCAACGACCCTCCCAAGCCCAGCAAGGCCGATGAACAGCGGACCCGCGAACAGCAAGTGCTGATGCGCGAGGTGGACGAGGCTGTGCGCACCGACGAGGCGCTCAACGCGTGGCGCCAGTACGGCAAGCCGCTGCTGGCGGGCGTGGTGTTGGGGCTGCTCGCTTTTGGCGGCTACCTGTTCTGGCAAGGCCGCCAGGAGGCCGCTTTGGAAAGCCAGTCCGAAGCGCTGGTGCAGGCGATGGACGAGTTGACTGCCGGCAACTTTGACGTAGCCGACCGTGAGCTGGCCGCCATCGGTGACAGCGATGACAGCAGCCCCGGCGCGCGCGCCTCGGCCAACATGCTGCGCGG
>JAZKFK010000327.1:0-2293 GCA_040386475.1 Pseudomonadota bacterium
TGTCGCCAAAGGCAAAGCCGCTGGAATTGTGGTCACTGGTGCGCCAGCGATAGCTGGCCTGCCCGCCCCAGCCGATAGCACCCTCGCGACCGGACACAGTTGCCGCAGGCTCCACGTCCCACGTGCCGCTGCCGGGCTGCATGCCATAGTGCATGAAGCTGCCATCAGCGTTCTTCAAGCCCTCGTGCCCGGTCGGCACCCACAGGCCCAGCGTGGCATGAGCGTTGAACGACGAACTGCGGGCAAGCCGGTAGCTGGCCGAGACCAGCGTATCGCCAAGACCTTCGGCCCCGTGGCCATGCTCTTCGCCAAAGGCAAGCCCGTGATGGCCGCCCGTCATGCTGCCGGTATTGGCCGGATCGATGCCCAGCATGTCCATCCGGTGCCACATGTAATGCGGCATCACCATCAGCGTGATGTCACTGGTGAGGGCGAACATCAGGTCCAGCATGGCCATGTCCATCGTCATGGAACTGGCGCGCACAGTGTAACCGGCGGCCAGTACCTCGCTGTCGGGCACCGGATCACTGCCCGACACATTGGGGCCAGAGTACCGGTCACGCGTGAAGCGCAGACCCATCATGAATTCACCCCCTTCGTGCATGTGATCGTTCATCATGCCGGCGGCAGGGGTGAGCAGTTGCTGGGTCACTTCGATGGTGTTGGCGGTGGCGGTATCATCGTCCTGCGCCGCAGCGGGCGCGGACAGGCACAAGGTTGCGGCGGCCATCAGGCCACCTGCGGTAAGGCGTTGCATTGAATGGATTCCTGTCATGTCTGGATAAGCGATGCCGGGGCGGTCCCGGCGTGGCAGATCAGGCGGTGACAGGCGGTCCGGTTGCCGGCGGCAGGTAATGCGCGCCCTCTGCTGAGAGTGCATGCGCCCGCGTGGCATCGTATGCCGCCAGGGCCAGCAGCGGCAAGGCGGGCAGAGCAAGGCCATCGGGCGGAGTGGCGGCGGACTGGTGCCCGGCAAAGGCGCATGGCTCGCCCTTGCCGTCGTCCTGTTGCTTTGGTGCGTGGCCGGGCTTGAACGGAATGGTCACCGTCATGTCCGAATTGCACATGGCGATCGTGATGCCGCCAGCAGCGTGGCTCTCGATCATCCAGCCCTGCGGAATGGCCGCGCGCACCAGCAGGGCCACTGCGATCAGCAGCATGGCCAAGGCGTGACCTGATGATGAGCGCGGACGAATCACGCGGGCTGTCTATTCGTTTGCGCCGGTTTCGCCAGTGGGAAAGTCAGGCGTCAATCGCCACCGCCGCCATCGCCGCCGCCACCGCTGTCGCCGCTATCGCAACTGGCGCTGTCGCTGCCGCCATCCAGCCGGTCATTGCCGTGCGAGGTCGCTGTGCCATCGGACGCACTCTGGCGATCAGGCCGCCGCGCGCGCGCATCGCCGATCCCCGCCATGATGATGCCCACCAGCACGCCGAACGCGACACCCAGCGATACATTGCCAAACGCAGCGCCAAGCGCCGCACCCAGAGCCACGCCAATGCCGATCCTGCCTGCCCCCGTCATGCCCGTTCCCCTTTATCCCGCCGCAGCGACGATTGCTGCCCACTCGGCCTCGTCAATCACTTCGATGCCCAGTTCCGCCGCCTTCTTCAGCTTCGATCCCGCGCCCGGCCCGGCCACCAGCAGATCGGTGGCGGCAGAGACCGAGCCCGCCGCGCGCGCGCCCAGTCGCTCGGCCTGCGCCTTGGCTTCGTCGCGGCTCATCGTTTCCAGCTTGCCGGTAAACACCACTGTCTTGCCGGAAACGGCGCTGGCCTTGGTCTCGACCACGAAGGGCGGCGGGGAAACTTCGGACAGGATATCGTCCCACACCGCCACGTTGTGCGGTTCGTGGAAGAAATCGTGCAGTGCTTCGACCACCGCGGGGCCGATCCCGTCGATCGCGGTGAGCTGCCCAAGCGAGTCCTCCCCAACCGCAACTTCCCGCAAGGCTGGCAGGGTCACGAAGCGCTTCAGCAGGTCGCGCGCCGTCACCGCGCCCACGTGGCGGATACCCAGGCCGAACAGCAGCCGCGCCGCATCGGGCTGGCGGCGCGCCTCGATGCTGGCCAACAGGTTGTCCACAGACTTGCCCTGCCAGCCCTCGCGCCCGACAATCTCTGCCCGGCGGCGGTGGAGGCGAAAGATATCGGCCGGGCTTTCCAGCCAGCCCAGCGCGAAGAACTCGTCGATAGTCTTGTCGCCCAGCCCGTCGATATCCAGCGCCGCGCGGCTGACGAAGTGCTTGAGCCGCTCGGTCCGCTGCGCCGGACAGATCAGGCCGGCGGTGCA
>JAZKFK010000328.1:0-4025 GCA_040386475.1 Pseudomonadota bacterium
GTTTCGCAGAAGTCGATGTCGAAGTCCGGCATCGACACGCGTTCCGGGTTGAGGAAGCGTTCGAACAGCAGTCCCAGCCGGATCGGATCAAGATCGGTAATGGTCAGCGCCCAGGCCACCAGGCTGCCCGCGCCCGAACCGCGCCCCGGCCCCACCGGGATTCCCTGTGCCTTGGCCCACTTGATAAAGTCGGCCACGATCAGGAAGTAGCCGGGGAAACCCATGCGAGTGATCACGTCTACTTCGAATGCGAGGCGGTCGGTGTAGACCTGCAACTCCGCATCCGACATTTCGCCGTATAGCTCCAGTCGCGCGGCAAGCCCGGCCCGCGCGTCGTCCGCCAGCATGGTCGCCTCGCCCAACAGGTCACCCGCCAAGCTGGGCAAAATCGGTTTGCGTCTGGGCGGCGCAAAAGCGCAGCGTTGCGCCACCACCAGCGTGTTGGCCGTGGCTTCGGGCAAGTCGGCAAAGATTTCCGTCATCATCCGGTCGGACTTGACGAAAGCCTCGGGCGAACTGCGCGGACGGTCGGAACTGTCGACGTGCGTGGAACTGGCGATGCAAAGCATGGCATCGTGGGCGGAATGTTCGTGCGGATTGGCGAAGTTGGCCGGGTTGGTGGCCACCAGCGGCAGGTCTTGCGCATAGGCAATGTCGATCAGCGCGGCTTCGGCGGCATCCTCCACCGGATCGCCCCTGCGTGACAGCTCGATGTAGAAGCGGCCGGGGAACAGCGTGGCAAGATGAGCGGCCATGTCCTGCGCCCGCTCCAGCTTGCCGTCGGCAGCCAGCCGCGCCACCGCCCCCTCGCCCCCGCCCGACAGCGCGATCAGGCCATCGGTGCGGCCCGCCAGATCGGCCAGGGCAACGTGCGGCTCCAATTCCAGCGGGCGATCAAGGTGCGCTGAACTTACCTGGTGGCACAGGTTAAGCCAGCCGGCCTCATCCTGCACGAACAGCGGCAGGTAATCGATCGGACCGCCCGGCTCACGGGCTACACCCAGCAGCGCACCGATGACCGGCTGCACACCCTCTGCCCGGCAATATCCGGCGAACATGGTGGCGCCATACAGACCATTGCGGTCACAGATGGCGATGGCGGGAAAGCCGCGTTCCTTCGCCAGCTTGGCGATCATCTTGGGATCGATCGCGCCTTCGAGCATCGAATAGCTCGACAGGACGCGCAAGGGAACGAAGGGAGCGAAAGCCATGCCTGCCTAGGTAGGCGATTGGCCGGGCGGAGCAACCTCCCCTCCGGCCGTTCAACAGCCTATTCCCCCGTTTGCAGGGCTTCTGTTTCAGCCCGCGCCCTGGCGATCTTGCGCCGGGTATCGCGCACGGTGGAGACTGCGCCATAAATCACCAGCGCCGCCAGGAAAATCCACACCCACAACGGGATGTTGCGCCCAGCAATCGCCAGATAGAGATAGGCCGAAACGAAGCAGAACCCCGCGCACATGGCCGGCACCACGGTGGAACGATGCGCCCGTGCCCGCGCAATCAACCAGCCCATGCTGGCGAGGAAGAACGGGATCGCGCCGACATATATCGCGCCGAAGATCCACGGGTTGACACCGTAATTGGCGCCAAGCGAGAGGAACCAGGTGGTAAAGCCATCAATCATGCGGGGTGATCCTCCCAATGCTGGCCCACCCTAGACGCGCGGCGCGGCAAGCGCCAGCGGACCCAAAGGCCTATTCCAGCACCCCTTCGTGCAGCCGCACCACGCGGTCCATGCGGGCGGCCAGCCGCTCGTTATGCGTGGCCACCAGCGCGGCGCTGCCTTGCAGGCGCACCAGTTCGATGAACTGCGCGAAGACGATCTCGGAAGTCTTTTCGTCCAGGTTGCCGGTCGGCTCGTCGGCCAGCACCAGCTTGGGGCTGTTGGCCAGCGCCCGGCCCACCGCCACGCGCTGTTGCTCGCCGCCCGAAAGCTGGCTGGGCCGGTGTTCCAGCCGATGGCCAAGGCCCATGGCGCTGAGCAGTTCGGTCGCCCGCACGGCCGCCTCGGCGCGAGTCTTGCCGATCAGCATTTGCGGGATGATCACGTTCTCGATGGCCGTAAAATCGGGCAGCAGGTGATGGAACTGGTAGACGAAGCCCAGGTTATCACGCCGTAACGTGGTCCGCTGGGCCGCGTCTGCCGTGCTGGCATCGGTGCCCGCCATGGTGATCGAGCCGCCAAAGCCGCCTTCCAGCAAACCGACCGCCTGCAGCAGCGTGCTTTTGCCAGAACCGGACTGGCCCAGCAGCGCCACGATCTCACCCGGCATCACATCCAGGTTCACGCCGCGCAGCACCTCGATGGTCTCGCCGCCCTGTTCGAAGCTGCGCGACAGGTTGCGCAAGGAAATGACCGGATCATTCATAACGCAGTACCTCCACCGGATCGGTATTGGCCGCGCGCCAGGCGGGATACAGCGTGGCCAGGAAGCTCATGCCCATGGCCATGCCGGCAATGCCGATCACGTCCACCGGATCGACCTTGGCCGGCAGTTGGGTGAGGAAGCGGATCTGCGGATCCCACAGCGTCACGCCCATGAAGTATTCCAGCCCGTTCACGATCGGCTGGCGGAAAAACAGCACCATGAAGCCCAGCACCAGCCCCGCCACGGTGCCCAGGATGCCCACGGCCGAACCGGTGGTGACAAAGATCTTCAGCAGGCTTTTGCGCCGGGCGCCCATCGTGCGCAGGATGGCGATGTCGCGGCTTTTGCTGCGCACCAGCATGACCAGTGAAGAGAGGATGTTGAACGCCGCCACCAGCACGATGATGCTGAGCGCGAAGGCCATTGCCACCCGCTCCACCTGCAAGGCCTCGAACAGGCTGGCGTTCATTTCCTGCCAGATGGTCACCACGGCGCGCCCTTCCAGCGCGGAGGCCAGCGGAGCCATGATCTCGCGCGCCTCGTCGGCATCGCGGGTGGTCACTTCGATGGCGCTGATGGCATCGCCGAACAGCAGCAGCGTCTGCGCGTTGCGCATCGGCATGATCACCATGGTATCGTCGAAATCGTACACCCCCACCTCGAAGATGGCGGATACGGTATAGCCCACCTGCCGCGGCACGACGCCGAACGGGGTGGAGCGGCCTTGCGGGTTGATGATGGTCAGCGTGTCACCCAGCTGCACGCCCATCTTCAGCGCCAGGCGGCTGCCGATGGCAATGTTGCGCTGGCCCGGCTGCAGGCTGGCGAGGCTGCCGATCACCACCGAAGGCGCCAGCTGGTCGATCTCTGCCTGCTGGTTGCCGCGCACCAGCACGGCTTCGGCGCGGCCCGAATAGGTCGCCAGCAAGGGCTGTTCCACCAGCGGCACGGCCTGCGTCACACCATCGGTAGCGCGGGTCTGCTCCAGCACCGGCTCCCAATCGTCCATCCGCCCGCCATAGGGCTGGACCACGGCATGGCCGTTCAGCTCGGTAATGCGATCGAGCAGCTCGGCGCGAAAGCCGTTCATCACGCTCATCACGATGATCAGCATGGCCACCGACAGCATGACCACGGTGATGGAAATGCCCGCGACCAGCGCGATCACCGCCTCGCTGCGGCCAGGCAGCATGTAGCGCTTGGCGATGGTCCATTCAAAAGGGGTGAGAAACACGGGGTTGCCTGTCTGCGGAGGGGCCAGCGGGGGACTTAAGGCCAGCCTGCCGAACTGGCAACCGGTTTGGCGGATGATGCACCAGCGTTAACGCGATCCTTACCATACTGCCCCTAGGTCCACCGGGTGACACGCACGCTCAACCGCATCGCTTACAAGGCCAAAGGCTCGCTCGATCGCCGCTCCAGTATGGGCAGCGCACGGCTGTTGCTGATAACGGTGCTGCTGCTGGGCGCCATGCTGGCCGGCTCCTCGTGGTTTGCGCGGGCGGCCACCAGCGAACAGCGACTGGCCGAAGCGTGGCAGGAACACACTTTCGCCGTACTCGAAACCCTGGCCGATATTCGCGTGGCCACCCTGTCCATCCGGCGGGGCGAGCGCGGCTACCTGCTGACCGGCGATGAAAACTATCTCCAGCCCTA
>JAZKFK010000329.1:0-1578 GCA_040386475.1 Pseudomonadota bacterium
GGTTGCTCCCCGATAGCTCAGCGGTAGAGTAGGTGACTGTTAATCACTTGGTCGTTGGTTCGAATCCAACTCGGGGAGCCATTTCATGCCATCCGCCAGCCACCCTGCCGCCAGCCATCCGGCGGAAGGCGCTCTATGCGTCAGCTGCGGGCTGTGCTGCGACAACGGCATGTTCGGCCGGGTCATCGTCAGCCAGTGGGAAGCATTGAAGCTGAAAGCGCGCGGGATTGCCGTGGTCACCTATGACGATGGCGAGCGCAGCTTCAACCAGCCCTGCCCGCGCTTCGCCAATGGCTGCTGCGGCATCTACAAGAGCCGCCCACACACCTGCCGCGCCTACATCTGCGAAATGCTGAAGGAACTGCGCAACGGCACGATCGATGTGACCCAAGCCGAGCACCGCATAGCCGCAGTCAAGGCCGCCCGCAGCGCAGTCACGGTGCAGGCTGGCGAGGTTGACCCGTTCGATCACCGCACCCGCATCACCGATGCGCTGGAACGCGGCGAGGACCCCGCCACCCTGCCCGGATGCACGCCTGAACTGGTGCAACTGGAGACCATGCTCAACCAGTGGTTCCGGACCGCGGACTATGCCAAGCGGGTGCCGCCGGTTTAGGCCAATTGCTAGGCAGGCTTGCGGAAGCGCAGCGCGAACTTGTCGCTGGTGGGCTCAACATCGCGCGGGTTGGCGGTGTGCGGATCGTCCGGGTTGGCCACGGCATCGCTGACAGCTTCCAGCACAAAGCCGGCTGCAGTTACTTGCGCCACCACCGCCATCGGATCGATCCGGTGCAGCGTGCTGGTGGCGGACAGGCCGGTGCCGGGGGCCGAGTGATCCTCCACAAAGTAGATCCCGCCGGGCTTGAGCACGCCCAGCGCCGCGCCGTTGACCGCGCCGATGTTGCCATTGGCCAGGTCATGGTAATTCTCCGTGGTCCATACCAGGTCGACCGGTTGCGGCAGCGACAACGCGTCATAGCCCTGCACCACCACCACTTCGACATTGCCGTACTCTGCGGCCAGCGCGTTGATCGCGTCCAATCCGCCGGGACGGCTGGCGAAAAATGCCGGGACCAGCGCATAGACCTTGCCCTGCGGCCCCACGGCGGCGGCCAGCAGGCGGGTGTAATAGCCGCCGCCGGGGGCCAGTTCGGCAATGGTCATGCCCGGATGGACGCCCGCAAAGGCGACAATCTCGGCCGGTTTGCGCAACGGATCGCGCGCAGTATCGGCCTCGGGGCGGCGGCTGTCGGCCACCGAGGCAGCAATCGCGGCACCGGCCCCTTCGTGGTGGTTGGCCAGGGCAACACCGCCCGATGCCAACAGACCGGCGGCAACAGCGATAAACAGGGCGCGCTTCATGGTGATCCTCCCGAATTGAGCGGGGAAGGCTATTGCACGCGCCCGTAATGGCAAGGCTCAATTTGTAACAGGCGCGGCCCGCTGCGTGTCCAGCAGGCGCACCGCTTGCAAGGCCACGATAATCACCAGCGCGATCAGCGCCGCGCCCACGTACCACGGCGCATCGTGGCCCACGCGGGCATAGATCAGCCCGAACACCGGCGGCACGATGATCCG
>JAZKFK010000330.1:0-2156 GCA_040386475.1 Pseudomonadota bacterium
CTGGAGGGGTCCAGGATCCGGATCACGATCTTCTCGCCGAAGAGCGTGGGCAGCGTGCTGACGCGAAAATCGATCACCCGGTTGGGGCCGATCTTGAGCTTCATCTTGCCGTCCTGCGGCACGCGCTTCTCCGAGATGTCCATCTTGGAGATCACCTTGATGCGCGAGGCCAGCTTGTCCTTGATCGCGATGGGCGGGGAGGCGATCTCGCGCAACTCACCGTCGATGCGGAAACGCACGCGGTAGTTGTGCTCGTAGGGTTCGAAGTGCAGATCGGAGGCTCGCATGCTGAAGGCGTCCAGCAGCATCTTGTGCAGGAACTTGACGACCGGTGCGTCGTCGACCTCGGACACCGTGGTCTGTTCGGACTCGCCAACGCCGTCGGCCGCCGCCTCGTCGAATTCGAACTCGCCACCGATGATCTCGTCCATCGTCTCGGCGGCGGTGGCGCTCCCGGCTTCTACCAGCTTGAGCAGCTTGTCGTACTCGGCGATCACCCAGTCCACGCCCAACTGGGTCGCGAACTTGATCTTCTCGACGGCTTCCTGGTCGGAAGGGTCTGCCGTCGCAACGGTGAGCCGGTTATTGCGCTTGCTCAGCACCGCCACGCGGTAGGCCTGGCATATCTTGAGGTCCAGCAACCCCTTGGGCAAGCGTTGCGCGTCGATGGCGTCCAGATCGATCAGCGGCGCCGCGTACGCCGAAGACATGGTGTGGGCCAGGTCGGACGCCGACACCGCGCCCGAGCCTGTGAGCTCGGCAATGAAACTGGTGCGGCTTGTGGAAGCCTTGCGGTAAAGGTCTTCCGCAGATTTCTGACCAAGCTTTCCCGCCAATATCAGCGCGCGACCCAAGCCCGGAAGGGCGATGCTGCTGGATTCGCGACTTGCTGGTTCGACTGCGGACATGGCCAGGAAATGTACTCCGTTGGAAGGGCGTTCCCGATCATCCCCTATTGACTTCTAGCTGTAAACCGAAAGCAATCCAACATCAAGCCGGGGGCGTTGCGTGGCAACAAATGCCGGAAATTGGTCGGGGTGAGAGGATTCGAACCTCCGGCCTCTACGTCCCGAACGTAGCGCTCTACCAGGCTAAGCTACACCCCGATGGGGAGCCGGGCGACTGACAAAAAGTCAGTTGTCTCGCTCCAAAAGTCGACTTGCTAATTGTAGCAAACACGATGTGTGCGCCCCGGGGGGTAGCAGCTGTGCCGCCGCCACGGCGCGCTGGGCTTCTTCGGCTGCGGCTTGGCGGGAAAAATCCAGAGCGCCGGTGTCTTTCACGATGGCGATGACCTGGGGCAGCAAATCCACCGAGCCTGTTTCGATGGCGGCTTGTACCAGGGCTTTCTGATCCGCCGTGCCGCGTTGCATGGCTGAAATCAAGGGCAGCGTGGCTTTGCCTTCACGCAGATCGTCCCCCAGGCTCTTGCCCATCACTGCGGCATCGCCTGCGTAGTCCAGAACGTCGTCGATAACCTGAAAGGCAGTGCCCAGCGCCTGGCCGTACTGCGCGCAGGCATCTTCCTGCCGTGGCGACGCGCCCGCCAGGATCGCGCCCACGCGGGCGCTGGCCTCGAAGAGCTTGGCGGTCTTGGAGCGGATCACATGCAGGTAGCCGGCTTCGTCCAGCCCGGCGTTGTGCATGTTCATTAGCTGCAGGACTTCGCCCTCGGCAATGATGTTGGTGGCATCCGCCAGGACTTCCATGATGCGCATGTCCCGGGCCTCCACCATCATCTGGAAGGCGCGGGAATACAGAAAATCGCCCACCAGCACGCTGGCCGGATTGCCGAAGCGGGCGTTGGCGGTGGCATTGCCTCGCCGCAAGGCGGACTCGTCCACCACGTCGTCATGCAGCAACGTGGCGGTGTGGATGAATTCGACGACGGCGGCCAGGGTGTGGCGCAATGTCCCCGTGTAACCCAATGCGCCGCAGGTCAGCAGCAGCAGTGCGGGGCGCAGGCGCTTGCCGCCGGCGGCAATGATGTACTGCGAAACCTGCCCCACCAGAGGCACGCCGGAGTGCAATCGCTGGGCGATCACCTTGTCGACATCCTGCATGTCCGACGCGATGACGGAGAGCAGGGACGGCGCGGAGTGGACGGTGGCTTGCAAGGTGGCTTGTGGGGCGAGGAAGCGCTGAATTATAGGAAA
>JAZKFK010000331.1:0-2549 GCA_040386475.1 Pseudomonadota bacterium
GTCGCCGCAGCGAGGGTGAAGGCGGCGACGAAACGCTCGAAGCCATCGGCTGATCTGGACACCGGTATCCACGCAGAGCACTTGCCTTGCGTGGTAGCCCGGTGCACTCATCCCGCCGATGACCGGGCTGCCTGACCAACCTCGCGTGAAGGCGACCGACAAGGCCTTTTGGGCGCCGCGCCCGTCGGGCTGGCTGGCGCTGGCGCTGGGCGTGGTCTCCGCCACCGGGTTCCAGCCGCTGGCCTTGTGGCCGGTGGCGATCCTGGCCGTGGGTATCTTCGCCTCCCTCCTGCCGCAGACGCGATCCGTGCGCCACGCGGCATGGCTGGGCTGGCTGTTCGGGCTTGGCCATTTTACGCTGGGCAACAGCTGGATCGCCACGGCGTTCACCTATCAGGCGAACATGCCCGCCGTGCTCGGCTGGGCGGCGGTGCCGTTACTGGCGGTCTACCTTGGCATTTATCCCATGCTGGCCGCCGCAGGTGCGCGCCGGCTGGCGGGTAAGCGTCGCGGCCTGCCCATGGCACTGGCCTTCGCGGCCTGCTGGATCGTGGCCGAGTGGCTGCGCAGCTGGGTGTTCACGGGGTATGCGTGGAACCCCTTGAGCATGGTGCTGCTGGGGCCGATGGATCGGCCTGGCCTGGCCGCGCTGGCCCCGCTGATGGGTTCCTATGCCTTGTCGGGAGTGGTCGTGCTGATCGGCGCCGGGCTGGTGTTCCTGCTGGCTGAGCGGCGCTGGTTGCAGGCTGGGCTGGGCGCGCTGCTGGTGGCGGCAGGCATGATGTGGCCAGCGCCCGCCGCTATGCCCGGCCGCGTGGCGTTGACGCTGGTGCAGCCGGGCCTGCCGCAGCCGCGCGTCAATGATCCGCTGTTCTACGAAGCCAACTTCAACCGTCTGACCGGCCTCTCGCGCCGCGCTGTCGGTCGCGATACCGTGCCCCCTGCGCGGCTGGTGCTGTGGCCCGAATCGGGCATGTCGGACTATCTGGAAGAGGGCTATCCGCAGCATCATTATGATCGCACCACCGCGCTTGGCTCGCCGCTCTATGCCCGCAGCCTGATCGTGCGCGCCATCGGCCGCGAGGCTGTGCTGCTGACCGGGGGCACGCGGCTGGTGTTCAACGATCGGCGGCGCCTGATCGCCGCGCGCAATTCGGTGCTGGCGCTGGATGGGCGCGGGCAGATCATCGGCACTTACGACAAGGCGCACCTGGTGCCTTACGGTGAATACCTGCCGCTGCGCCCGCTGCTCGAGCCGCTGGGCCTGAGCCGGCTGGTGCCCGGCGCGATCGATTTCCTGCCCGGACCCGGCCCCGCCACGCTGGACCTTGGGGCATTCGGCAAGGCCGGGGTGCAGGTGTGTTATGAAATCGTCTTCTCCGGCCAGGTGATCGACCGTGGCAACCGGCCCGATTATCTGACCACCGGATCGAATGACGGCTGGTTCGGCGCCGCCGGACCGCCGCAGCATTTTGCGCAAGCGCGGATGCGCGCGATCGAGGAAGGCCTGCCCGTTTTGCGCTCCACTACCTCGGGCATTTCGGGCGTGATCGATGCGCACGGCGTGGTGCGCCATGCGCTTGGCCATGACGAACAGGGCCGTATCGACACCCTGATACCCCGCGCCCTGCCGCCTACCTTGTTCGCCCGGATGGGCAACATATTGGCGCTTGTCTGGGCCGCATTTTTTCTGCTGCTGGCATTTGTTGCCATGCGGCGGAGGCCACTATAGACCCGGCCCCGTAGTTATAGGCCATAACAACTCCCGTACCATTCCAAGGACCGATCCGACCCATGCGCGAATCCTATCTCTTCACGTCCGAAAGCGTTTCTGAAGGCCATCCCGACAAGGTGTCGGACCAGATTTCGGATGCTATCGTGGACCTGTTCCTGTCGAAGGACAGCGAGGCGCGTATTGCCTGCGAAACGCTGACCACCACCCAGCTGGTGGTGCTGGCGGGCGAGATCCGCTGCAAGGGCGTGTACGAGGATGGCGCCTGGGCGCCCGGCGCCAAGGAAGAAATCGAAGCCGCGGTGCGCCAGACCGTCAAGGAAATCGGCTACGAGCAGGACGGTTTCCACTGGCAGAAGCTGGAATTCATCAACCGCCTGCATGGCCAGTCGGCGCATATCGCGCAAGGCGTGGACGCGGGCGACAACAAGGACGAAGGCGCAGGCGACCAGGGCATCATGTTCGGTTATGCCACCGACGAGACGCCCGACCTGATGCCCGCCACACTGTATTACAGCCACAAGATCCTGGAACGCATGGCGGCAGATCGCCACAGCGGCGCGGCTCCGTTTCTGGAGCCTGACGCCAAGAGCCAGGTGACCCTGAAGTACGAAGGCAGCCTGCCGGTTGCCGCCACCGCCGTGGTTGTCTCCACCCAGCACGCACCCGGTTATGACGAAGGCGACAAGGAAGCCGAGCTGCACGCTTATGTGAAGCGCGTGATCGCCGACGTGATCCCGCCGGTGCTGCTGCGCGAGACCGAATACCACATCAACCCCACCGGCAGCTTCGAGATCGGCGGGCCCGATGGCGACGC
>JAZKFK010000332.1:0-2171 GCA_040386475.1 Pseudomonadota bacterium
TCGAGGAAGACGACTTCCAGGCAATCGCTGCCGACGCCAAGGCCAATTGCCCGATCTCCAAGCTGCTCAACGCCGAGATCACACTTGCGGCAACGCTGACCAGCTAATCGATCAACCAGCGCGCGGTCAGCACGGCCAGCGCCATTCCGGCCAGCTGCGCCACGATGAAGGCAGGCACATCCAGCGGCGCGATCCCCGCAAAGGTATCGCTGAGGCTGCGCACCACGGTTATAACCGGATTGGCGAAGCTTGTGCTTGCCGTGAACCAGTAAGCCGCGCCGATATACAGCGCCACACTGGCCGGAACGGCGGCGGCGCGGTGGTGGCGGGTGAGCAGGATCACCAGCACCAGGCCAAAGGTCGCCACAGCTTCGCTTAACCATTGGGCCGGGCCAGTGCGGGCGTGCGTCGAGAATTGCACGATCGGCAGGGCGAACATGGCGTGGACCACCAGTGCGCCCGGAATGCCGCCTGCCAACTGCGCCAGCGTATAGGGCGCGACATCGCGCCACGCGAACTCGCGGCGCCACGCGAACGCCAGCGTCACAGCGGGGTTGAAATGCGCGCCCGAGATCGGCCCCAGCATGGCGATCAGGACGAACAGCATGGCCGCAGTTGCCATGGCATTGGCCAGCAGCGCCAGGGCCACGTTGCCCGCCGCCAACTGCTCACCCATCACGCCCGAGCCGATCACGCAGGCGAAGAGCAGGAAACTCCCCAGAGCTTCAGCCGCCAGCCGCCGTGATAGCGGGGCCTTAACCACCCGCCGTGGCCCCTTCCCCATCGCGACCGATGCGGATCAGGGCATCGCGCCAGGCCTTGGGTTCTAGCGTGTTCTCATCCAGCGCCAGCATGGCTGTGATCCGGTCGGTCAGGCGGCGATAGGCCAGCGCGAAATCGGCCCCGGCCCCATCGTGCCCTTCGCCCGCCGGATCCGGGATGCCCCAGTGCGCTTGCACCGGCCTGCCCCACTCACCATTCATCGGCCAGATTGGGCAGCTTTCGCCCTTGGCGTTGTCGCACACGGTGATCACCGCGTGCATCAGCGGCGCATCGATGGTCGCGAATTCCTCCCAGCTTTTGGAGCGCAATGGTGCGACGTCATGCCCCTTTTGCGCCAGCAGCTCCAGCGCCAGGGGGTTGGGCTCACCGCGCGGCCAACTACCGGCCGAAAAGGCGCGAAACCGCCCCTTGCCCGCCTTGGCCAGGATGGCTTCCGCCAGGATCGAGCGAGCCGAATTGGCCGTACACAGGAACAGGACATTGCGCATGGCTCGCCCCTTAAGTCCGGCGTGTTACAAAACGGCGACTTGTTCGGTCGGCGCGGCGCAGGGATCGTTCGCCTGCTCTTCATCGCCGCCTTCCAGCAGCACAATCGCTGCGAAGCCGGCAATCACCAGCGCCACGAAGCCAAGCGTGACCAGGCCCAGGTACTTGTCGATGAAGGCCTTGATCGGCGCGCCGAACATGCGGAACAGCACGCCCACGATCATGAAGCTGATCGACCGCGATACCAGGCTGGCCGACAGGAACAGCCACAGTGGCAGATGCACGAAGCCCGCCGTAACCGTCAGCAGTTTGAAGGGGATCGGCGTAACGCCCTTGGCCACGAACAGCGAGAACACCGCCGCCGGCTCCTGCCGCAGAAAGCAAACTGCGCGCGGGAAGGCTTCCTGCATGCCCAGCGCAGCGATCAGCCAGTCGCCCACCAGGTCATACAGCCCCCAACCAATGGCATAGCCCAGCAGGCCGCCCGCGACCGAGGCGATGGTGGCCACCGCGGCAAAGCGAATGGCGCGCTTGGGATCGGCCAGGCACATCAGGCCCAGCAAAGGATGCGGCGGCACGGGGAAGAAGCTTGCCTCGATGAAGGCAAACAGCGCCAGCCACCACACCGCATGGCGATGGGCGGCCTTGGCCAGGGTCCAATCGTAAAGGCCGCGGATCCACTTCATGCCAAACTCCCGCCGCGCGCCAATGCGCCCGTGGGCATGCGGTTACGGCAGCAGTAACCGCGGCGCAAGACCGTTTGAACTAACCTATCTGGCACTTTTTTATTGACATCGTAACGCTCTTTGGTTAGAGAAGAGGAACATCGCGATGGTGTGATTCGAACGGGCGGGCCTTTTGCAGGGCGCCGCCCTTTTTCATGCCCGCAATCCTTGCAGGGA
>JAZKFK010000333.1:0-2735 GCA_040386475.1 Pseudomonadota bacterium
CTGGCTATTCGTACACCGATACCAGCCGCTATTCCGAACGGCGCGAGTTCCTGTTTAACGCCGACAACTCGTTCGACGATGCCGTGGGCCTGTTCCGGCCTGACCTGTTGCTGGGCGATGCGGTGATCGACTATTACAAGATCGGCCTGATCGAGAGCACACAGAGCGATCCCGCGTTCCAGGCCGCGCTGGATATCCGCGGCGCCTATGGCAAGTTCCAGGTGGAGCCGCTGGCCGGCGTGTCGCTGGATATCGGCCTGCGGTATGAAGATGCCACCCAGTCGGTGGTGCCGGCGCAAGTCTTTTCCATCCCGACCAACTCGGGCGCTTCCACCTTCCTCGACAACCAGTACTGGCTGCCCGGCGCCACGCTGACGTGGGAAGTGCTGCCCGAGCTGCAGATCCGCGCCAATGCCAGCCGCACCGTGGCCCGGCCGCAGTTCCGCGAGCTGATCTTCCAGACCTATTACGATCCGGACACCAACCGCCAGTACAACGGCAACCCGTCGCTGGTGGACAGCGAGCTGACCAACTTCGAAGTGCGCGGCGAATACTACATCAGCCGCGGCAGCCGGTTCAGCCTGGCGGGCTTCTACAAGACGATCGACAACCCGATCGAGGCGTTCTCCAGCTTCTCCGACAACGAGCAGCTGACCCGCTTCGCCAATGCCCCGCAGGCCACGCTGTACGGCGCCGAATTCGACGCGCAATATACCGTGGACCTGATGGACATGGGCGGCTTCTTCGAGACCAAGGAGCTGCTGCTGCTGGCCAATTACACTTACACCCAGTCGGAAATCCGGGTGCGTGAAGGCGATGTGACCAGCGTGTTCCCCAGCGCCGATGCCCCGGCCAGCAACTTCTTCCGCGATGGCGTGCCGCTGACCGGGCAGAGCGATCACCTGGCCAATTTCCAGATGACGCTGGAGGACGTGGACAAGCTGCAGCAGGTCACTCTGCTGATGAATTACGCCAGCAAGCGCGTGACCAGTCGCGGCACGGCCGGCCTGCCGGACATTGTTGAGAACCCCGGTTTTACGCTGGACCTGGTGCTGCGGCAGGGCTTCAACCTGGTGGGCAGCGAAGGGGAGCTGAAGCTGGAAGCGCGCAACATCACCGGGCGTGACAACTTCGAATTCCAGACCAACGGCACCGATCGGGCGGAAATCAACACTTACGACGTGGGGACGAGCTTCTCGGCCAGTGTGTCGTTCACCTTCTGACGCCTCCCTGCGCTGCCGCCCGCGACTCTCGGTGGCGGCAGTGACTGGCGATCATCCCTGGCCCCCGTTTCGGTTTGAAGCGGGGGCCGCTTTTTGTCGCTAGAGGCGCGAAGCGCGGGTTTCCTGCGTGGTGATGAATTCCAGCAGCGCGGGCTGCCCCGCCTCGGTCGCGGCGATGCCCCGGCGGATGGCGGCGGCAATGTCGCTCGCTTGCGTCACCCGTTCGCCATAGCCCCCCAGCGCCTTCGCGAAATCGGCATAATTGCCGCTGATGTCGGTGGCGCGGAAGCGTTCGGTGGCAACCGGCATCACCGGCAACTCGATCGCCATGGCGGAGTTATTGAGCAGGATCGACAGGATCGGCAGCCGCTCGCGCACTGCCGTTTCGAAATCCATGCCGGTGAAGCCGATCGCAGCATCGCCCCACACGTTGATGCACAGTTTGTCCGGGCAGGCATACTTGGCGCCCATCGCCAGCCCCAGGCCATAGCCCAGCTGGGTGGTCTTGCCCCAGCCGATGTAGCTGAGTGGCGTGGTGCTTTTCCAGTACGGCGTCAGCTGGTCGCGCGGTGAGCCGGCGTCGTGCGTGATGATCACGTTGTCGATATCGACCGTGCGCTGCAATTCCCACAGCACGCGATAGGGGCTGATCGGCGAGTCCTCGTTTTCCAGCAGCGGCAGCCACTCGGCCAGCCATGCGCTTTCCACACGGGCAATTTCCGCCGCCACCGGCGCTGCATCGCGCGGCGCGGAGATCCGTTCACGGCAGGCGGCGATCAAGGCGGCAAGGGTGATCTGCGCGTCGCCCGCCAAGGCCATTTCGCACGGTACGCCGCGATTGAAATCTGCCGGGTCGAGCGTGGAGTGGATCACCGGCACGTTGGCGGGCATTTTTACCCCAAACGCCGTTTCCGCCAGGCTGCAGCCAATGGCGAAGATGCAATCGGCATTGTCCAGGAAGTGGCGTAGCTGGCCGGGAATGGCCGCCCCGCCAGAGCCGAGCGCCAGCGGGTGCGTTTCGTTGAACGCGCTCTTGCCTTCAAGGCTGGTGGAAACCGGCGCGGCCAGCAGTTCGGCCAGTTCCTGCAATTCGGGCCAGGCGCCCGCCCAGTGCACACCCTGTCCGGCGTGGATTACCAGCCGGCTGGTGGCCACAAGCCGGTCAGCAAATGCGGCGATGGCGGCGGGATCGGGGCCGGTGCGGGTGGAGACGACTGGCTGGTAATCCACCTCGCCGGGGAAATCCTCGGCCAGCACGTCCCACGGCATTTCCACCAGTGCGGGGCGCAGGCGGCCATTGCGCAGGGCGGTGAAGGCGCGGCGCAGCACGGCGGGGGTATCCTGCGGGCGCAGGATCGGTTCGCAGCTTTTGGTCACATCGCGCATGGAAACGGTGGCGTTGTAGTTGCCCGGCACGTGAGCCAGGTGGCGGGCATAGCCCATCGGCAGCACCAGCACCGGCACGCTTTCGGAATAGGCCTGCGCCACCGCGCCATAGGCGTTCTCGGTGCC
>JAZKFK010000334.1:0-3951 GCA_040386475.1 Pseudomonadota bacterium
TTGGTCAGCTGATACTCGTTCATCTGGCCCTTGTGGTCGATGAACCCGCGGAACAGCACGATGCCACGTTCCTCGTCGGCCAGCACCGGCACGCGGCGCACCTGGTTATTGAATGCATAGCGGCCCAGCCGGAAATCCCGCTCGATACCGCGGAATACCATG
The DNA here is from genome assembly GCA_040386475.1 of Pseudomonadota bacterium. Classification (GTDB taxonomy): domain Bacteria; phylum Pseudomonadota; class Alphaproteobacteria; order Sphingomonadales; family Sphingomonadaceae; genus Alteraurantiacibacter. Next base: position 163 of record JAZKFK010000334.1, read on the forward strand.
CCGTTCTCATGCCGCTCGGCATCGGGGGCAAAGGCGGTGTTGCGGATTTCGCCGGTGTTGTTTTCCAGCGTCTGGAAATAGCCGTCGCCTAGGGCAAACAGCTGCTCGCGTGAGGCGCGGCGAGACGCGTCCACCGTCAACGCCCGATCGGCCGGGCGTACGAAACCGTGGGGGTCGGAGAACGGCGTTGGCGGCGAACTGAGGTTGCGCCGGGTGGATAGCATGTGCTCCGCCTCGGTAATCTGCCGCCCCTCCACCTTCAGGCGAATGGCGAGGAAGCCGGGGATCTCGCTCTGCATGATGGCGGTAAAGATGGCGACGTTGCCGGTTACCGGGTCCGACAGGAACAGCGGCGTGCCCACTTCCTCGGTCACGGTGTCCCAACTGGCATCGGGGAAAGCCATCTCGACATTATTTTCGGTGAAGCGCAGCTCGCTCGATACCGGTGCCGCCGCCGCGTTGCGCGCGAAATAGGCGCTGCGATATTGTTCCGCCACGGCTTCAAGGCAGGCCTTGTTGCACGTTTCCTGCGCGTGGGCGGGAAGGGCACCTAACCCCGCCATCGCGCCTGCAACCACGGCCAATCGCCGCATGAACCGGGCGATCATTGGCCAGCACCGGGACGCGGATCGCGCTCACCAAGGGCAGGATAGAAGGCTTCGCGGTTCTGCAGCGATTCATTGTAGATCTTGCGGCGGGAATAAAGCCACTTGCCGTCCACCCGGCGCAGTTCGCTTTCATAATGCCCGAAGTACAGCACCTGCACATCGCGTTGCGGGGTCTGGTTGGTGAAAGCCACCCAGTATGCCCGCTCGGTGGCGGTATCGCCGTTTACGAAGATCACGTGGTTGAGGATGTTGTGCCGCTGGCGCGGGCGCGACGTGGCGTTGGCGGCCACGTTGGGCGGAGTTCCCCAGCTGCCGATGGCTTCGCGGATTTCGGCTCGGCCATGTTCCACGCCGTTGACCCAGTCCAGCACGCCATCCTCGGTGAAGGTGCCGACATAGGCATCCATGTCGCGCGCATCCATTGCCTGCAGATAGATCGCGGCGAGGTTTTCGATCTCCGCGCGATCATCGGCATATCCGGCAAAGGCCGGTGTGGCCGTTGCCGCGAATAGCGCCAGCGCAAGTCCCTTTAGAAGTTTCATCGCGATCTCTCCCTTGGTGTGAGTGATGCTGCCGGATTACCCGGCCAGCGGAATTTCGCTGCTGTCCACCCATGTGCCGTGGACTTGCGGCGCGGCGCGAAACGGCAGGATCACTCGGGCGATCTCGCCCTCGCCCAGCCGCTGGGCATCGGCGATGATCAATTCGGAGCGCATCTCCGCATAGTTGGCGGCCACGCCCATGATGTAGCCATCGCCTTCGGTGGTACTGCCCTTGCGGGGCACGAAACAGGCTTCGGCCAGGCTGTGCGTATCGCCCGCAAACAGGCTTTCGATAGAGCGTGTCGCAAGGTCAAAGCGGCCATAACTGTTGGTAACCCGCCCGGCCATGTTGCCGGCGCGCGCCTGGTCGAAAGGCTTGGTCTGGTCGGCAAACCCGGTGAAGACATAGCGCTGCTCGTGCGTCAGGTACCGGCGATCCACCGCGCCGATATCCATGACCGAGGGCGCGAAGAGGATTTCCTCGCTCCACCCGTCATGGCTGGAATTGAGATCGAAGGTCAGCCGCCGGATGAACGCCTGGGCCTTCTCGCGCTGCCACGGGCTGCCATCGGTGTTGGGGAAAAACGGGAAGAAATTGCCGTCGTAGAACGGGGCATCGAGGATCACCTTGTTGCCTTCCGTCCGGGCGTTGAAGGTATGCATCATGCATTGCAGCGGACCGCGGAACCAGCGGATGTCACGCCCGTCCGCGCCGCGCGGCAGGATCCCGATATAGCTGGGCAGGCTGTTATCCCAGCCCCAGTGGATCTTGCCCTCCGCCAGCCGTTCGGGCGTGCTGACATAGCCGCCAAAGGGGAAGATGATGTGCTCCTGCGTCAGCGCAATATCGTGGATCAAGCTGACATAGGGCTGCTGGAAGCGCGCTTCGTGCAACACTTCGCCGGTGGGGCTGATGGTATAGGCAAACACGTCTCGGCTGGCGGGGCCGGTAGCCTCGTAACCGAAGGCGATCATTTGCCCGGTCACCGGGTCAACCTTGGGATGGGCGGTAAAGGTGAGGCTGCTGTACCGGCCGCCGAAGTCCCACCGCCCGGTGGTTTCCAGCGTGTCGGGATCGATCAGGTGCGGCAGGCCATCTTCCTTCAGGGCCATCAGGCGCCCGGCGAAGGCAAACGGGGTAGTGTTGGCCACGGTGCCATCCAGCCCGCGGACCTGCGGTTCATCGGTCTGCCGGTTGCGGTAATAGCCGAACTGCTGGCGACCTGCCGCAAGATTGGAGTTGAATCGTTCGGTGCGGACGAACCTGCTCTTGTAGCTGACCCGGCCATTTTTGAACCGGAAGCGGCTGAAGTGGCCATCCGAGTGCAGCGGGGCATCGTCAGGGAATTTGGGCGGATAGAACCAGTCACCGCCAAGGCGCACGAACTGGCCGTCAATATCGGTCGGGACCTGGCCCGACACCTCGCAATCGAGAATGTCGGCTTCATAGCGCTGGGGCGAGAAAAAGCCCCGCATGGTCGGTTGTGACGAGAAATCGACCATCGGGCTTCCTTCTGCTTGGCTAGATTGTGTGGCCGAGGCGCAGGATCGCCTCGCTGTCGAGGCCGTCGACCCAGCCGACACCGATCCGTGGCCTGAATGGTTCGGTCATTCCGGTCTGGTCAAGGTAGGGCGTGTCGGCATGGAACCCGACGACGGGCGTAATCCAGCCGACCAGCTGGGCGCCACCCAGGCCGGTCACCGCCACTCCCCCGACCGACGCCGCAACGCCGATGAACTGGCGCCGCGACAGCGATGGGTGGGGAAGGGGGGAGATCGGGGTCATGGTTCAGGCAGTTCCGGGAGGAATCTGCACCCCTCCCGGTCATGCATTGCGCCTAGAAGTTCTTGCGCAGGCTGATCGACCACTCACGCGGGCGACCGGGCTGGCCGTTGACGTAGCCCTGCCCGCCCACGGACTGGTCGTTGACCGTCAGCAGGTAGTACTTGTCGAACAGGTTGGTGACAGCCAGCGAGATGTTCAGGTCATCGTCGGCATTGTCCCAGCTCAACCGGGCGTTGGCCACGGTGTAGCCTTCGATCAGGTTGGACGACCGGTTGGCGGCATTGGTGAAGATGTGCCCCTGGTAGGCCGCATCGACGCGCGGGGTCAGCGAGCCTGAGGTGCCAAGGTCGATCTCGTACTGGATGCCGAAGCTCCACTTCCACTCGGGCGTGTATGGGGCATAGTCACCAAACTGCGGGCCGTTGAGGTTGGTCGGCCCGCCCACAGCCACGGTGGTGGTAACGTTCTGGGCGTTGGTGGTGGTGAAGGTGCCGAACCGCTTGTAGTCGAAATCGAGGTAGCTCATCGCCCCATCGATGGTCAGGCCGTCGACCGGACGGATGGTGGTCTCCAGCTCCAGACCCCGAATGCGCGCGTCACCGGCATTGACCGGCAGGGCGCACGGCGCACCAAAGCCCGCACCGGTGATCGCGGTGCAGTTGCCCAGGTTCAGCTGGATACCCTTATAGTTGCTCTGGAAGGCGGCCAGGTTAAGCCGCACGGTGCGATCGAACAGGTCAGTCTTCAGGCCGAATTCGTAGGCCCGCAGCGTTTCAGGGCCAAACGGCAGCGCCTGCTGCACGAAGAACGGCCGCGGGTTGACGCCGCCACCCTTGAACCCGGTGGAATACTG
>JAZKFK010000335.1:0-3279 GCA_040386475.1 Pseudomonadota bacterium
TATGCCCTGCGCTGAACGTGCCATCGTCACTGAATTGCACAAGCACAGTCTCGCCAGCGTCGAAGTTGTTTTCGTCGTAGTCGAAAGACAAGTTCGCAGAGGTCGCACCAGTCAGATTCACGGTGCGCTGGATCGAAGCTCCGTCGCTGGCAGCGGCAGTATTGCCCGCGTCAAACACCAATTCGTTGCCGTCGATCCGAATCTGCCCATTGGCTGCCGTGGAGTTGCCATCGTCGCCGGTTTCGCTCCAGTCCTGCGTCCATGCGCCGTCATCTGTGGTGTAGCTCGTAGAGCCGAACGTTTCGCTAAGGGTGGTCGACGCCAAGCTTTGCGCCACGCTGGCCGTGGCGACGTCCGTTGCCGCACCGTCGCCTGCCGTGTAGGTGAACGACGCGTTGCCGGTCGCCGTGCGGGCCATGGTAACAGAGCCGACATTGAGGGTCAGTCCTGTCAGGTTGCTGGCGCCGCCAACCGCTGTGACGTCGAGTGCTAGGCTATCCACATCGGTGTCGTTCGCCAGCAGCGCCCATTCGGGGATCGTGAAGTTGGCGCCATTGGCGGCGTTCGTGATGACGACGTCGTTGACGGCATCAGGCGCATCGTTGGTCGGAACCACGGTTACCGTGGCGGTGGCGATGGCGCTTTCCACTTCGCCGTCGTTGACTGTCACGTTGATGACGCGGGCAGTCGTGTCCGGGTTCTGCGAGGTGTTCGAGAAGCGGACTTGACCGATAGCGGTCTGCATCGCTGCGAAGCTTGCAGGGCCGGCGAGGTAGAGCGTGAGAACGCCAGGCACCGAACTGTCGACTGGGCTGCTGGTGATACCAGCAGGCAGTGTCCCTTGGATCGTCAGCGCGTCGAGCGCCTGGGCGTTGGTGAGCTTCACCGTTGCGCCCATGATTGGCGGGCCATTGCCGTCGGCGACCGCGGGGTTGAGCGCAATGGCCACAGGTGTGCCATTTGCCGACCCCGTACCTTCGGTGAAGGTGGTCGCGTAGTTGTTGCCCGCGGTGCCGGGGACGGTGGTCGTGGTGACGGTATTGATCGTCAGATTGTCGATCGTTACGGCGTCGGTCGCACTGTTGGCATTTGTGCCGCTGACGACAAACCGGATCGCGGCATTCGCCGTGAAGGTTCCCGTCAGGGCAAGATTGGTGATGTTGCCACTGTTCGCAGTGGCGGAAGTGATCGTTTGAATGGTCTGGATGTGGCCGGCGGAGAATGTGCCGTCGTCACTGAAGGTGACCGTGACAGTTTCCCCGGCGTCAAAATTGTTCTCAGTGTAAGCATAGCTCACAGAAGCGCTCGTCACACCGGCGAGATTGACCGTGCGCTGAATCTGCGCCGTACCTAGGCCAAGCGGGTTAGTCACAGGCACGACGGGATCAGTATCGTTGTCGCCGAAACGCATCACGTTCGAGCCGTTGTCAATCGTGATTTGCCCAGCCGTTGCGCTGTTGGTGCCGCCGTTGTCGCCGGTTTCAACCCAGGATGTTCCCCAGGTCGTGGTGCCGGAAGTGCCATTCAGAACGCTGTTGTTGAAATTGTCGGCGTACTGACCATTGGTCGTTGTCGTGAGTGGCGCATTCAAATCCAGCGTCGGTGCAATCGAGGCGATATCGCCTTGATCATTCAGGATCACCGTGAACTGGCGCCTTGCCACCAACACGCCGCCATTGTCCGGTGTATCGGAGTAGGAGTTGACGACGATCTGATACTGGTTGTCGACGAACTGATACGACTGGTTGGCAGGCGTATGAACCGGCGCCTCGTAGTTCAGCATCACCGGGCCGCCCTGAGCGACGACAATCGCATATTGCGGGTAGCCGGCGAAATCGAGGCCGTTCGGAACAACCGTAAAGCGGCCGCCCGAGCTGAAGGCTGGATCGATTTCATGGTGCAGCGTGGCGATATCGACATCGACCGGTGGCGCGCCATTGATCGATTCCGAGTCGTAGTCGGGACTGAACGGAATGCGGTTGGTGATGACCGTTCCGTTCGCGCTGTTTTCATTGACGCTGTAGACAGCCGTCGGGTTGTCGGTCGGCACCGAAATGATGCTTTCCGGATTGCCTTCGGCATCCTTAAACTTAGCGACCGCCCGCAGGATGTGTCCGGGATCGACGGAGCGAACTGTGTAGCTGTCGCCGATGGTGATATCCGACCAGCCGGAGTTGCCGCCGACTTCGGTGGTCTGCCAGACAAAATACAGCCCGGTCGGACGGCCGTTGGCGTCGAGTGTGACGCCATTGCCATCGGTGAGGCCGCTCAGTGTTGCCGTGAGCGTCTGTCCTACATAAGGCGTAACCAGGCCTTCGAAAGGCGTCGGATCGCTGATCGTGACCGTGCCCGATGCCAGTTGGTTGTTGCCACCGACAACAAGTTGCTGGTCGGCGAACTGGAACACTTCGACATTCTTGTAGAGGTCATGATCGTCGGTCAGCAAGCCGCGGCTGGAAAGTGCCACCTCGGTGGCTTCGCCATCTACGATCCGCCAGACCGTGGCACCGACAAGGCCGGTATCGCGGTCACGCACGGAGATGAAACCGTCGCCATTCAAATCGCGGGCAGTGCCCGTGTAGGTGATGGCGCTGTCGCCGGCGTCCGTCGTGTTGGTGATGCCTTCGATGTCATATTCTCCCCGGGTGCCCTGGAAGAGCGCCGTATCGGTGTCGGTCGGGTGCTCGCCAATAGCGACGTTGTCGATGTAGAAACTGTCGTTGTTTTCCCACTGACCTACCGCTTGGAAACGTATGGACGAACCCGCGCCGATTTGGTTGGTTGTGAGCGCAACAGAGAATGCGCCAGTGCCATTGGCTGCAGAGCCAGCCATGGTGCCAACGGTTTCCCAAGTGTTGTTGGTTAGATTGAGAGCCTGAACGAGAACGTCTTCTCCGGTTCCGCGTTCAACTTCCTGCCACGTAAAGGAGAGAGTGGCCGATGATCTTCCGCTAAGATCGACGCTGCGCGTAATTATCTCGTTGCCATCTGTGCTGTTACCGAAGCGCAGTTGGTTGCTGCCATTGAAGCTGACGATCTGGATATCGCCGCCTGTGGGGCTGGTGGTACCATCATTGGTTTCCGCCCAGTCTTGGGTCCATACGCCGTCGGCGTCTGTGTAGCCCGTGGAGGCGGTCGTGTCGAAGTTTTCGCTGACGTACGAGACGGTGCCATCCAGGATTTCGCGAACGATGCTCATCTGGCCCGGATTGATGGTGCGGTCGAGCAGCAGCGAGGTGAGCGATGCGCCGCCGAATGCTACGCTGGCGAAGTTCGGGG
>JAZKFK010000335.1:3379-6828 GCA_040386475.1 Pseudomonadota bacterium
ACATTGAGATAGGAATCGCCGTCGATAAGGTCGAAGCCGCCACGGCCGCGCACCGTGTCGTTGCCATCGCCGCCCATGATGATGTTGCCATCGCGGAAGGTCGAGACCGGTGTCGAGCCGGGTACGCCACTGGCGCCGCCGAACAGTGTCTCCCGGGCTCCGCTGCTGGTTACAACGCCGCTGCCGTTTACTACGACCGGCCCTCCCAACCATGTTTCAAGTCCGGTGATCCGGTCGATGCCTTCCTGGGTGAGCAGGTGATCGGCAAAGAGTTCGGTCGGAACCGAGTCCGGCGCCGATGAGCCGCCGCCCTTGTGGCCGCGATCATCGCCCTGCAGGAAGTCGTCGTAGTGCCAACCCGAGAAGCCTTCGACCTGGTCGAAGCGGTCTTTCAGGATGTCGTTCGGGATTGTCGTGAAGATCGGGATGGCCGCGTCGAATTTGACGCCGGTCGTGCTGAAGTCGCCCTTCCCCATCGCCCAGTCGAAGCCGAACATGCCTTCGTAGCGGAACACGCTCGCGCCCGAGCCCATGATGTCGTCGCCCGACTCCATGTCATAGTCCTGCTCATCGCCCTGGCCAAATGCCACGTCGTGGCCGATGATCGGGCTGTTGAAGAACAGTTCCGAATTTTCGCCGGCGATGGTGTCGAACCCGCCACCACCCTCGATCCAGTCATCACCCTCGTTGCCGAGCAGGAAGTCCTTACCCATGCCGCCGAGAATGAAGTCGGTTTCGGTGCCGCCAAAGACCTCGGCGGCATCCTGGCCGAGAACGATGTAGTCCTGGCCCTGATCACCGAACAGCAGGTCCGCACCGCGGGCGCTGGTGATCACGTCGTGGCCCTGGTTACCGCGCAGCACGTCTCCTTCGCCAAAGGGGTCTTCGATGACGTCGTTGCCTTCACCGCCGAACACGTCGTCGGCCTCAGTGCCGCCATTCAGGTAATCATCGCCGCCGTCACCCCAGAGGGTATCCATGCCGCTGTCGCCGTAGATTCTGTCGTTGCCCTCGGTACCGCCGAGCACATAGTGCTCGCCGCCAAGGACTCTGAGGAGGCCGCCGACATCATGTCCGTCCGGTGTCGTAGTGCCTCCGGTGTAGTCACGTAACACCTTGGGACCCTGAAGCGCTTCAAGGACGGGATTGGATCCATCCCAGAGCGGGTCCTTTCCAGGGTCAGCACCGTTGTAGTCTTCCTGCGCGATTCCACGATCGAGCTCGATGATATGATCCGGCGTCACAAACAGCTGACCGTTCAGGTGCGTCGAATAAACATCACCGAGCTCGGTATTGCGCATCACGATGTCGGAAAAGGAGTTGGGCTCGAGGTTGTTGAGAAAGTTCAAGCCCTGCGTCCGCGTCAGGTAATACATGCGGTCGCCGAATTGCAGATGCTCCATCTGAAACTCGAACACGTAGTTGAAGGTCGTACCCAGCATGCCGCCGAACTCTGGGCTCTCCTCGGCGAGGCCGCCGATCCATAGATCAACCAAATTGAGGCCGCCACGCGTGCCAGCAGCACCGGCTACCGCGCCGCCAGCGTACGCGTCTGTTCCATTCAGGAATGCGAGACGATCAGCGGGCGCTCCCGGTCCGCCGAAGACGAGTGCTTCAGCGGCCGCGCGCTTGTCCGCAAGCGTTGTGACACTCGTGATGCTCGTATGAGTCCCGTAAGCCGCGATGAAGTTAACCACCGAGGCCGCATTCTTGATGTTCATCGCAAAATCGGCCCAGCTCTCATAGGGCTTGAGGTCGGCGAGGCCGGTATCGTTGTAGAGTTGCGTGCGGGTCTGGTTGAGCGACGGGATGCCCGTCTCACGACCGCGGGCAATGTTCAGCACCGCGAGGTCAAGCGGCAGGCCCAGCAGATTACTGCGCACGTCCGTTACGATGAATTCGTCCATCGCGTTGCCAACATCACGCGACAACCCACGGATGATATTGGCGTTGATTTCTTCTAGCGTCGCACCGCTACCAATATAGGCCTGCGGATTGAGGAATACAGCAAGCAGAGTCTGCTGGCCCTGGATCGAATTGGGATCCAGTGGATCGAGCGGGTTGAGGTTGGCATCCAGACGATCGACCGTTCCGGTCAGCATTGAATGCCCGAAGCGATAGACCGTATGGGCAAACTCCGCCACAATCGACGGGTCGACTTCGGGGCTGGTATTGAAAATGAAGGGGTCCACCATCGGCTGGATGCGGCGAGCAAACTCTTCGAACACCATGTGCTGGTATTGCATCTCGGTGCCGAAGCGCGCGGCCTGGAACAGGCGATCGCCATCCCACACCCACGTATTTTGATTAGTCATGTCCGCCGTGGCGCCATTCAGGAGCCACGACTTCACAAAAGCGGGATCGTTCAGCGCTTCCGCAGCGATCGTGGCCTTGTTCGCATCGACCAGGCGGTTGTGCTCGGCATGGAAGATGGAATGAACGGTCGTGAGCGCAATGTTTTCATTGCCGCGTCCGTCGCCGGTGACAAAATGCGAGTTCAGCATCTCGTCGTCGTAGGTAAGTTCGTTCTGCCCGCTAGTCGCTACCCCTGGTGTGACGTAATCGGCTGCAAAAAAATCGGCTGTGTTGATGGTGCCGTCACCATTGACGTCAGTGAGGGTGTCAATACCAGCGTCGTAGACGCCATTGCCATTCGCATCGATGTCCGCATCCGCGATCTGCTTGATTGAGGGCGTTGCGGGATTGTGGTCGGGGTCAGCGAACCCCGGGGCTGCATGGTGTGCGATGTCGTTGAGGAACGCGTGGCCAGTGCCCACGGTGACTGTCTTGTAGGAATAGCCGCTTTCTGCGCCGGTCAGCGTCGGAAGGCCGGACGGATTGGAGAGGTTTGCAAGATCAAGGCCCCCAGCTTGGCCACTCATTAGGAACGGCCCGCCCTGGGTCCTTACAAACACTCCGCTTGCGTTGAAAACCTGAACTTGCACCGTGACCTGTGCGTAGCCGTTTGTGGCCGCCAGGAACTTGCCATACTGGTCGGTCGCTAACAGCGGTACGTTGTGCACGTCGAAGTCGCTGAGCTTGAGGCCCAGCATCTCAATGGCCTGTGCTTTGACTTCTGCCCAGTTGCCGATAGCCCCAGCGACGGATCCGGTTGCGTCAGAGCCATCAAGCAGCCGGCCCGTCGAGACCGCCACCGGCCCGTTACCGGTCGGCCCGTCGATGTCGACCTTCGCGTATTCGCGCAGAAATACTTGGTGCGATGCGTGCGAGGTGTAGGTCTGGTTCTGATCGACGAATGACGTTGTAGTGTTTTCTTGCCCGGTCACGCCGTCGACGGTCTTGGGTGTCGCGCGCGTCAACGCCATGAACCGCAGGTGCGCGGGGAGATCATCGGCCGTGCCGGCTACGCCATCGGCGCCAGCAATCAACGGATCGTCCGCCTGCAGCGGGACATACACCGTACCGTTGCCGCCCTTGGTGACAAGGTC
>JAZKFK010000336.1:0-3211 GCA_040386475.1 Pseudomonadota bacterium
GCGAGACAATCGCCGTGGCCCGCTTTGCCGGGCGCGGCGGCTTGTCATTCACCGGCACATTGCAGGGCGCGCAGTTCGACCTGGCTATAACCCCCGCCAGCTGTTCCGACGGGATGAGCGACCGGACCTATCCCTTCGCCGTCACCGTGCAGTTGGGTGACCAGCAGTTGAGCGGCTGCGGCTGGACTGACCGACAGGGCTACACCGGCGGCGAATAGTCCTTGTCCGTCAGCGCCGCGACGATCAGCGATACGGCGCGCGTCATATCTACCAGCAGCAGGCAGGCGGCGGATCGTTCCGCCAGCGGTGTGCCCGACAGGGCCGGCAAGTGGACGAACAGCACCTGCGTTGCCAACCCGCGTTGCGCCACCTGCGCCAGGGCGTGGCGATAGGCGAAGTTGCACAGGTATTGGCCCGCATCGTGGCTGAGGCTTGCGGGGATGCTGTTTGCGGACAGCAGCGCGGCGAGGGCGGGCAGGTCAGCCCCGGTGGCCAGCACTTCTCCGGCCAGCGGTACGGGGAGATGACCCAGCGCATCAGGCTTCCCGGCTGCGCACAGGGCGGTGGCGCAGGTTTCCAGTGTGACGCCGGTGGCGAGGTGCGAATAGCCGGTCAGCACCAGCGCAGCGGGCTTATCTGCCAGCAGGGCATCGATGGCGGCGGGCACGGTCTGGTACGCCACTTCGAGCAGCGCCAGCCGCGTGTCCGCTGGCAGCAGTGCGGGGTGAGCCGCCAGATGATCGACCAGCACTTGCGTGGGATTGGCAGGCACGCCGGGAAAGGCGCGAAACCCGGTGACGATGGCCGGTGCCGTCACACGCTCTGTCATCCGGGGCGGCGTCAGAAGCTGCCCGGCAGGTTGGCCTGCACCGCATCCGGGCGGCGCGGCTGCAACACTTCGCGGCGCTGTGCCAGCGTGCCAGCGGTAAACGGCGTGCAGCTGCGGCCGCTGACGAAGTTGAGTGCGGCAGCCAGCATGCCCTCTGCCGGATCGCCCAGCTGGCGGCTGATATCGTCGCTTGCGCGGCACGTGTTGGGCACGGTGCTGGCAAGACCGGTGTAATAGTCGCCCTGGCGGTTGGCGTTTTCCAGCCGGAAAGCGATCACCCGGAAGCGATCGTCGCAGGCGGTGCGATCCAGCGCGATCTGGCCCACCGGTTTGCCATAGGTGTTCTCGCCCACCAGCGCCAGCCGCGTGTTGGGCAGGTACGGCTGCATCGAATTGATCACCATCTCGCTGGCCGAGGCCGTGCTGCCGGTGCCGATGAAAGCAATGCTGGTCGGCGCGATGGATTCGGGCTGCGAACGGAAATTGTAGGTAGAGTTTTCCGCCGCCTTGGAGGGGCGGAAAGTCACATAGTCATAGACCTGGCCCACCTTGTCGCGGCCCATCAGGTCGCCCATCAGCTCGGCCACATCGATCAGCCCGCCGCCGTTATAGCGGAAATCAATCACCAGGTCAGTCACACCCGCGTTGCGGAAAGACAGGTATGCGGCGCGCAGATCGGGATTGGCGGTATCGATGAAGGTGCGCAGGTTGATATAGCCCACCTGCCGTCCGCCATCGTTGATGATCTTGTAGCCATAGCGGTTGGACACCGGATCAAGCGTGTAATCGGTCTTGCTGAGCGTCAGGGTGCGCTCCGCTCCGCCCGGATCGCGCACCCGCAATACGCGGGACACGCCGGGATCGTTCGGTCCCAGGGCGTCGACCACGGCTTGCGGCCCGCCGCTGGCCATCAGCGCATTGACTGTCTGCACATTGCTGGCGGTGGTGCCCACGCCGATGATCTCGGTCCCGCGATCCAGGTTCTGCGCCAGTGCCGGGGTGCCCTCGAAGCTCTCGATCACAAACACGCGCCGTCCCACGGTGTCGTATCCCAGGCGGAAGCCGAACCCGGCGCTGGAGCCGCTCTGGAAGAAGGCGTTCTCCTCGGCGATCGAGGTGATGTAGGTGAAGTAGCGGTCGCGGGATTGCGCCCGGGCGGGGGCCACCAGCGCATCGATATAGTCCTGAAGATTGGTGAAGCTGGCCTTGTTGACGTTTGGCGCCACCAGATCCGGGAACAGGTACCACTCGTTCAGCTGGGCCAGCACCCAATCCTGACGGGCAGACAGCGTGCACGTGGCCGTGGTGGCGCTTGGCGTAGGAGTGGGGGTCACGGTGGGCGAAGGGGTGGGCGTGCCGCCGGTCGGTGCGCCGGTGCTGCCGCCACAGGCGGCAACCATGGCCGCGCAACCCAGCGCAAGAGCAAGGCGCGAGGAATTGCGCAGGCGGAACGTTGGCATGAAGACCCTTCCCGGTTCTGTCGCCTGTCACCGGGAATGGCCGGAGCGGCGGTTGCAAGTGAGACGGTATCCCCCGACCCGTGGCCTTTCAAGCGGTTACCCGGCTCAGTTGGTCGCAAATGGGCGACCGATATCCACATTTGTGAGCCATTTACGTGGCTTTTACGCCCTATTTACGCTTGCCCGCCCTTGCCAAGGCCGTTTGCTACAGGCACATCCGCCCTCCACAAACCGCCGATTGCGGCGGGGAAACGTCAATGGGTGGGCCGGTGGCTCGCCGCGTCTGGAGATATCATGGCCGAAAGCGTGCCCCAGTGGCTGCAGGTTGCCTTGCTCAATCCGGGTCCGGGTCATGCCGGGCTGGTGGTTGCCGGGCTGGCTCGCGCCGGTGCGGTGACGGCTGATACGCTTGGCGCCGGTGGCTTCACGCTGACCTCGGCTGCCTTCATCCACGGTGAAGCGCTGGACCCCAGCTTTACGGCTGACGAGGAAGACTCGGTCGCTCCGCCGCTGGAATGGACCGCGCCGCCCGCCGGCTCGGCCGAGCTGGTGCTGGTGGTGGAAGATCCCGCTGCGGCCAAGGTCGCCTGCCATTGGCTTGTATGGGGATTGTCCCCCCAGCGCGGCAAGCTGCTGGAAGGCGAAACTCCGCCGCGCGTGGGCAAGAATGCCCACGGCAATTCCGAATGGCTGCTGCCCGCGCCGCCGCATGGCGACGAACCGCACGATTACGTATTCCAGCTCTTCGCGCTGGACCAGCCGCTGGCGCTGATGCCAGGGGCCTCCCGCGAGGATCTGGTGGAGGCCATGACTGGCCATGTATCCGCCGTGGCGCTGCTGACGGGAACCTATACCCGCGAGGACGCTGACGAGGATTGGGAAAACTGGGAAGCCGAGGACGTGGGCTGACAAGGCTTTCACG
>JAZKFK010000337.1:0-4347 GCA_040386475.1 Pseudomonadota bacterium
GTCTGGTTGCCGCCGCGCATCATGTTCATGATCCCGCCAAGGCCGCCGCCACGCCCGCCAGCCGCCATCGCCGTCATGCCCGACATGGTGCCCGCATCCATCGTATAGCGGGCGATCGGCTGGGTGGCAGATTGCGACAGCGCCGGGCCAATTGCCAGCGAGGCAGCGGCGGCGGTGAGACCGTAGAGCGCGAGTGTGCGGCGGTTGCGCATTTGTGTTCCCCCAAGAACGTTGCCCTGCCCCGTCGACTCAGCGACGGTGCAGGTCAGCCAGTGGTGTCAGCATATGCTTGTGCACCCCAGCCCGGAAGCGGGAATTGCGGCCGGTCAAAAGCCTGCGGCTAATCGCCCGATCAATCCCTGCGCCAGCGGGCGAAGATCGCGGTGGGCAGCAGGCGTCCAGCCGCGCCATCTTCCCGCACCGCCAGATCGCCATGCTCGATCGTGCCGGGCAAGTGCGCCAGCGCCTCGGCCAGCAAGCCCGCAATGCTCAGCGAGGACATGCGCACGGCATAGACGGTGAGGAACAGGAAGCGGCTGTCATCATCCAGCAGCCGCGCGCAATCGCTGACCAGGCCGGGCAGGCTTTCCTCCAGCCGCCACACTTCGCCCTCCGGCCCGCGCCCGAACTTGGGCGGATCGAGGATGATCCCGTCATACCGCTTGCCCCGGCGCACTTCGCGCGCGGTGAACTTGGCGGCATCGTCCACCAGCCAGCGAATCGGCTTATCGGCCATGCCTGAAAGCGCGGCATTCTCGCGCGCCTGGGCGACCGACTTCTTGCTGGCATCCACATGCGTGACCGGGCCGCACTGGCTCAGCGCCAGCGACCCCACGCCGGTATAACCGAACAGGTTGAGCGTGGCAGCATCGGGCTTGGCCGCCAGTTGCCCGCGCATCCATTCCCACACGGGCGCCATATCCGGGAAAAAGCCGAGGTGGCGAAACGGTGTGCATTGCGCGGTGAAGCTCACTTCGTTCCAGCTTAGCGGCCAGCCATCGCGCGGCACCGGCTTGTCGAACTGCCAGCGCCCGCCGCCGTCCTCGTCGCTGCCGGGCACGAATTCGCCGTGCGCCTGCCAGTCGGCCATGCGCGGGCTCCACATGGCTTGCGGTTCGGGGCGGATGAAGCGGTAGTCGCCGTACCGCTCCAGCTTGCGGCCATGGCCACTGTCGAGCAGGCCATAATCGTCCCACCCCTCGCCCGCCATCACCAGCGGTTGCAGCGCCAGATCGGCCATCAGCGGCTCTCGGTGGCGTGGCTTTCCACGAAGGCGGATACGGCGGCATAGTCGCCCGGCAGTTCGGTGTAGCTTTCCTGCCGCTCGAACAAGTCACCCATCCGCGCGGGCAGCGCCGGGCGCTGGCCGGTTGCGCGTTCCACCGCATCGCGGAACTTGGCCGGGTGAGCGGTGGCCAGCGTGACCACGGGAATGGCCGGATCGATCCCCGCCACGCGCGCGGCGTGGAGGCCGATGGCGGTGTGCGGATCGATGATCTCGCCGCAATGGCCGTTGGCCCAGGCCATCGCCCGGTTCATCTGGTCGCCATCACACCGCACCGAAGTGAACAGCGCGGCGGCGCCTTCGCGCTGGGCATTGGTCAGGTGCATCGCCTTGCTCGCTTCGAACCCGCGCATCTGTTCGGCCATTGCCAGGCCATCGCGCCCGCCCACATCGAACAGCAGGCGTTCAAAGTTACTCGACACCTGGATGTCCATGCTCGGCGCCGCCGTGGGCGTGACCGTCCCGGCCGAGTAATCGCCGGTGGACAGCGCGCGGTGGAGAATGTCGTTGATGTTGGTGGCCACGATCAGCCGCTCAATCGGCAGGCCCATCTGCGCCGCGACATAGCCGGCGAACACATCCCCGAAGTTGCCGGTCGGCACGCTGAATGCCACCTTGCGTTGCGGTGCCCCCAGTTGCAGCGCGGCAGCGAAGTAATAGACCACCTGCGCCATCAACCGCGCCCAGTTGATCGAATTGACTGCCGTGATGCGGAAGCGGCTGGTCACGGCAGCATCGTTGAACATGCGCTTCACCATCGCCTGGGCATCATCGAACGTGCCCTCGATGGCGATATTGTGCACGTTGGGCGCGCGCACCGTGGTCATCTGGCGGCGCTGCACATCGCTGACGCGGCCATTGGGGTGGAGCATGAAAATGTCGATCCGCTCACGCCCGGCAACGGCATCGATCGCGGCAGAGCCGGTATCGCCGCTGGTGGCGCCCACGATAGTCAGGTGCGCATCGCTCTGCGTCAGGAAATGCTCGAACATGCGGCCGAGAAGTTGCAGGGCCACGTCCTTGAACGCCAGCGTGGGGCCGTGGAACAGCTCCAGCAACCAGTGCTGCTGGTCGAACTGCTTCAACGGGGTCACCGCCTCATGCGCGAAACGGCCATAGGCGCCGGTGCACAGCTCGCGCAGTTCGTCTTTGGACAGGCTGGGCTGCACGAACGGCAGCATCACCTTTACCGCCAGCTCCACATAGGAGAGGCCGCGCATCTCCTCGATCTCGTCCTCGCTGAAACGCGGCCATGCACGCGGCACGTAAAGCCCGCCGTCCGATGCCAGCCCAGCCAGCGTAACCCCGGCAAAATCGAGTGCGGGCGCGCTGCCCCTGGTGGAGATGTATTCCATGGATTGCGCGGTTAGCGCCCGCGGCGGCCAAGGGCAAGGTGGCTGGCTATTCGCCTTGCTCAGCGTCCTCTGCAACCTTCCACTTGCGGCGCAGCGCCAGCACGTAAATCAGCAGCGCAGTGAGCGCGAAGAAGAACCACTGGCCGGCATAGGCGAGGTTCTTGCCGGGTTGATCTTCGTCTGGTGCGGGCAGAGCGCTCGCCTCCATCCCGGCAAGCGGCGGGTCCGCGACCAGCAGGGACGACCCATCGCGGTTGGGTGCGATGATGCCTGATACCGGTCCGCCCGGCCATTGCGGCGGATCGAGCTCACGCGACCAGCCCGCCTGGACATTCACCGTGTTGCCATCGCTGGTATTGCATTGGACGATCTGCACATACCCAGCGTTGCCGGATGCATTCGAACCAGCCGTGCCGCGCCAGTTGCCGGTGGATTCGCACACGATATTGCTGCGTCGGTAGTGTGCGCCTTCACTCGTGGCACCGTCAGGAAAGGCCACCGGTCGCGGGTCGGCCGCAGCAACGGAGAATTGCGCCAGTTTGCGCTCTTCCTCTTTCATGCGGTCAAGCTGCCAGAATCCCAGCCGCACCATCACCGCCACCGCCGCCAGCACCACAATGGTGGCAAAGATCGGAATGCGCCGCGCAGTCATTGCTCGCCCTTTGTATCTGCGCGATGTTCGCGCGCCTCTGCCCGGTATTCGCGGATCAACAGCAGTGCCTTGCTTACCCGCAGGCCGCCCAGCACCAGCACGATGGTCAGGGGCAGCCACAGGAGCACGTGGACCCACCAGGCAGGTTCTGCCGCCAGTTCCACCCACAGCGCCAGGATGGTGACGATCGCGCCCACACCAAGCGTCAGGAAAGCCGCCGGGCCATCGCCAACGTTAAAGGCGGAATAGTCCAGCCCGCACGAAGGACAGCGCGGGGCGAAGGTCACCAGCCCGCTGAACATGGTTCTTGCGCCGCAACGCGGGCAGCAAC
Source organism: Pseudomonadota bacterium (assembly GCA_040386475.1). Lineage (GTDB taxonomy): Bacteria > Pseudomonadota > Alphaproteobacteria > Sphingomonadales > Sphingomonadaceae > Alteraurantiacibacter. The sequence continues at coordinate 3,624 of JAZKFK010000337.1, forward strand.
CGAAAAGGGCAGCCGCACCGGTGGTGGGCTGCCCCTTCGCTGTGTCGGAATGGTCCGTCACCGTGGTTCCATCAATGGATCGGCGCGCCCCAGCCGCCCCACACGTAGACGACGATAAACAGGAACAGCCACACCACGTCCACGAAGTGCCAGTACCATGCAGCAGCCTCGAAGCCGAAGTGCTGGCGCGGGGTGAAGTGGCCCTTGTAGGTGCGGAACAGGCAGACGGCGAGGAAGATGGTCCCCACCAGCACGTGGAAGCCGTGGAATCCGGTCGCCATGTAGAAGGCGCTGGAATAGGCCACGCCACCAAAGCCGAACGGCGCATGGCCATATTCGTAAGCCTGGATGGCGGTGAACAGGATACCCAGGCCCACGGTCAGCCACAGGCCCTTCTTCAGGCCATCGCGGTCACCGTGGATCAGGCTGTGGTGCGCCCAGGTCACCGTGGTGCCCGAACACAGCAGGATCAGCGTGTTGAGCAGCGGCAGGTCGAACGGATCAAGCACGTGGATGCCGGCATTGGGGAACACGCTGGCGGCAGCAGCACCTTCCTGGCCCACGATGTTGGTCCACAGGCCACTCGCCTCGTCGTAAGTCAGCGGGGCGGGGAACAGCGAGAAATCGAACCAGCTCCAGAACCAGCCGACGAAGAACATCACTTCCGAAGCGATGAACAGGATCATGCCATAGCGCAGGTGCAGCTGCACCACCGGCGTGTGAT
>JAZKFK010000338.1:0-6498 GCA_040386475.1 Pseudomonadota bacterium
GGGCCACTTGTGCTGCGCCAGCACGCCGGGTTCGATCCATTCGGCCAGATCGGGCAACTTGGCCAGCGCCTGTTCGGTGAGGGAAATCACCTTGGGCTGGGTGAGACCTTCGGCCAGCGGATAGACCGGCTCCACCAGATGGCCCAGCAACCCGGCGCTTTCCGCCGAGACGTGGTCGGGGTGGACGATTTGCAGCATGTCGCCATAGCGTTCCAGCTTGCCCGCCACCCAGCGCTTCTCGCCCACCGGCAGCGTCTTCTTGGCAGTGAAGCTGGCCTTGCCGAAGAAGGTAAGCGAGCACACGTTCCCGGCGGCATCCTGCGCCAGCACGCGGTACGGCCCGCGCCCGGAGAAGCTGCTGCGGTGTTCGATCGGGGTCAGCGCAATCACGATCTGCTCCCCCTCGCCCGCCTGGTCCAGATCGGTCACGCTGCGCCGCTGCACGAAACGGTCGGGCAGGTGGTAGGCCACGTCGCGCAGCCGGGTGAGACCCAGCTTGTCCAGCGGCTTCTTCAGCTTGGGCCCCACGCCTTCCAGGCTGTCAGTCTGGGCAAACAGCGGATTGAGGATTTCGGGGCGCATCGGCAGCCTCTAGCGGATTGCGCGGCGCCACGGTAGGAGGCGCCGATGTCTCATCCACCTGAAACCGTCATCCGTCTCCATGCTCCTGAGAGATTGGCCCGCATGAAGTTTCGCGCGTGGCATCGCGGCACGCGTGAGGCGGATTACATGCTGGGCGGGTTCTTCGACCGCTACCATGGCGAATGGGACGACGCCGCGCTGACCTGGTTCGAGGCCCTGCTGGACGAAGATGACGTGGACGTGCTGGCCTGGGCGCTGCAAGCGCAATTGCCGCCAGAGCGGTTTGCCGGTCCGCTGATGGTGGCCTTCCAGCGGATCGATTACGTTTCGATCTAAACGCTGGCCAAGCCCCGCCACCGTCCCTATCTGCCGCGCCTGACTAACCTCCTTCCCGAAACCGGGCAGGGGGTAATTGCGCGTGCGCCATAAGGATCATCCATGCCCGATTATGCCCGTATCCTAGCCGCCCGCCAGCCCTTTACGCTGGCCAGCGTGGCGCGTGGCAGCCAGCCGCTGGTGCTGGCCGATCTGGCGCGCGCCAGCACGGGCCGCGCGGTATTCATCGCACCGGACGACGCCGCCATGCGCGCGGTAACTGATGCCGCTCACTACTTCGCTCCAGAGCTGGAAGTGCTGGAATTCCCTGCATGGGATTGCCTGCCGTTCGACCGCGCCAGCCCCGCGCTCAGCGTCTCGTCGCGCCGGCTTTCGGCACTGTACCGCCTGCAGGCGGCCGGTCAGAGAAAGCAATTGCTGGTCACCACCATCAACGCCGTGCTCCAGCGCGTGCTCACCCCGTTCCGCGTGCGCGAGGCGGTGCGCGAGCTGAAGCCGGGCATGACCATCGGGCGCGAGAGCCTGATCGGCATCCTGCAACGCCAAGGCTACAGCCGCACCGATACCGTGGCCGATACCGGCGAGTTCGCGGTGCGCGGGTCGATCTTCGACATCCACCCCTCCGGCATGGAAGGCGGGCTGCGGCTGGATTTCTTCGGCGACGAGCTGGAATCGATGCGCCTGTTCGATCCCGGCACACAGCTGACCACGGGCACGGTGGAAGGCCACTTGCTGCTGCCTGCCAGCGAGGCGCTGATCGACGATGCCTCAATCACCCGCTTCCGCACCCGCTATCGCGAGCAATTCGGCGCCGCCGCCACGCAGGATCCCTTGTACGAGGCGGTCAGCGAGGGCCGCCGCCTTGCGGGCATGGAGCACTGGCTGCCGCTGCTGGAAGACAAGCTGGCCACGCTGTTCGACCATCTCGACCCCAAGGACCAGGTGGTGATCGACACTGCCGCGCTGCAAGCGGCGGACGAGCGGCTGACCGACATTGCCGATTACCACCGCCAGCGGCGCGAAGTGTCGGGGCAAGCCAAAGGCTCCTATCGCCCGCTCGACCCTGTTGAACTCTACCTGAAGCGTGAGGAACTGGACCGCTCCGTGGCCGCGCTGCCGATCCACAAGAGCGGCATCTTTGCTGAGCCCGAAAGCGCCACCGTGCTGGACTTCGGCTTCCGCTCCGCCCGCGATTTCACGCCTGAACGGTCAGCCGGCAAGAACGCCTACGAAGCCGCCGCCGCGCACTTCAAGGCGCTGGCCAAGGCCGGCAAGCGCCCCTTGCTGGCGGCCTATTCCGAAGGCAGCCGCAGCCGCATTGCCTCGATCATCAGCGAGGCCGGCACCGAAATGGCGCTGGCTGGCAGCTGGCAGGAAGCTCTCGGCCTGTCCGCCAAGGGCAAGCCCACTGCGCTGGTCCTGCCGCTGGACAGCGGGTTCGCCAATGACGAGCTGGAGCTGATTACCGAACAGGACCTGCTGGGTGATCGGCTGGTCCGTCGCCGCAAGAAGAAGAAGGATGCCGACGCCTTCCTGGCCGAGTTGCAGGCCCTGCGGCGCGGCGATCTGGTGGTTCACCTGGATCACGGCATCGGCAAGTACCTGGGCCTGGAACCGATCACCGTGGGCAAGAGCCAGCACGATTGCGTGCGGCTGGAATATGCCGGCGGCGACAAGCTGTTCATCCCGGTGGAGAACATCGACGTCCTCAGCCGCTATGGCAGCGGCGAGGAAGGCGCGGTGCTCGATCGCCTTGGCGGCGAGGCATGGCAGCGCCGTCGTGCCCGCCTTAAGGAGCGGATCAACCTGATCGCAGGCGAGCTGCTGATCGTCGCCGCCCAGCGCGCGCTGAAAGTGGCGCCGGTGCTGGAAGCCGACCCCGCCAGTTACCCCCAGTTCGTCGACCGCTTCCCGTGGTCCGAAACCGACGACCAGGAAGCCGCCATCGCCGATGTGCTGGGCGACCTTGCAGCAGGCAAGCCAATGGACCGGCTGGTGTGCGGCGACGTGGGCTTCGGCAAGACCGAGGTGGCCCTGCGCGCTGCGTTCGTGGCGGCAATGGCGGGGCAGCAGGTGGCCGTGGTGGCCCCCACCACGCTGCTTGCCCGCCAGCATTATAATGGCTTTGCCGAGCGCTTCGCAGGCTTTCCCCTGAAGGTCGGCCGCCTCTCGCGCCTGGTCGCCGCCGCCGAAACCAAGACCACTCGCGAAGGGCTGGAGGATGGCACGCTGGACGTGGTGGTGGGCACCCATGCGATCCTTTCGAAGACCACCAGGTTCAAGAACCTTGGGCTGGTGATCGTGGACGAGGAGCAACGCTTTGGCGTGAACCACAAGGAGCGCCTGAAGCAGCTGCGCGCCGATGTGCACGTGCTCACCCTCACCGCCACGCCCATCCCGCGCACCTTGCAGATGGCGATGAGCGGCCTGCGCGAACTCTCCACCATCCAGACCCCGCCGGTCGACCGGCTGGCGGTGCGCACCTATGTGATGGAATGGGATGACATGGTGATCCGCGAGGCGCTGCTGCGCGAACATCACCGCGGCGGGCAAAGCTTCATCGTGGTGCCGCGCATCACCGATATGGAGCAGGTGGCCGACTGGCTGCACACCAACGTGCCCGAAATCCGTTATGTCGCGGCGCACGGCCAGATGAGCCCGACCGAAGTGGAAGAGCGGATGAGTGCCTTCTACGAAAAGAAGTACGAAGTGCTGCTGAGCACCACCATCGTGGAAAGCGGGCTGGATATTCCTTCCGCCAACACCATCATCATCCACCGCGCCGATCGCTTTGGCCTGGCCCAGTTATACCAGCTGCGCGGGCGCGTGGGCCGATCCAAGATCCGCGCCTATTCTTACCTCACCACGCCGGCCAACACGGCGATGGGCGAAGTGGCGGAAAAGCGCCTGAAGGTGCTGGGCGACCTCGATTCGCTGGGCGCCGGCTTCCAGCTGGCCAGCCACGACCTGGACATTCGCGGCGCGGGCAACCTGCTGGGTGACGAGCAGAGCGGCCACATCCGCGAAGTGGGCTTTGAACTGTACCAGTCGATGCTGGAGGATGCGATCCTGGCGGCCAAGGCGGGCCAGATGGGGCTGGAACGTCAAAAGGACAGCGTCAGCCCGCAGATCACCGTGGATGCGCCGATCATGATCCCGGACGATTACGTGCCCGATCTGGCGGTCCGCATGGCGCTCTACCGCCGCCTCAACGATGCCGAAGGCAAGGCCGAGGTGGAGGCGCTGGCCGCCGAGATGATCGACCGCTTTGGCCCCCTGCCCGCCGCCACCAAGAACCTGGTGCGCCTGATCCAGATCAAGCAGCAGGCGATGGCCGCCAATGTCGCCAAGGTGGATGTGGGCGCGCGCGGCACGCTGGTCACCTTCCACAACGACGATTTCCCCGATCCCGAAGGCTTGCTGGCCTACGTCGCGCGGTTGAACGGTGCGGCGCGCTTGCGGCCGGACATGAAGCTGGTGATCGAACGCGCCTGGGGCGATCCGGAAAGCCGTTTGAACGGGCTGTTCCAGCTGACCAAGGGGCTGAGCGGGATTGTGAAGAAGGCGGCGAAGGCGGGGTAAGGGGTGTCCTACACCCTCGCGGCCGTGCCAGTCCCACTGGCATGACCTGTCCTTTCGCACACCTCCCTGGCTGCTTTTCTGGCCCGGTTCGGACGGTAAGGGATTTTGGCCCTTGGACCCTGTTCCAGGTGTTCCAGGTTGTAGGACTTGGCACCCGCAAGTGCCTCGGATCAAACGGCTTTCGCGATCAGCAAGTCCAACTCGTCCGCTGTCATCGGCTTCCCGCCCAGGAAGCCCTGCCACGCTGCGCACCCCTCGTGCATCACGGCATCACGCTGGGCTTCGGTCTCGATCCCCTCGGCGATCACGGCCAGGTCCAGCGCGCTGGCCATGGCCACGATACCGCGCAGCACCTCCAGGTCGCGCCGGTCCTCGGCAATGCCCTGCACCATGCTGCGATCCAGCTTGAGGTAATGCAACGGCAGCTTCTTGAGATAGCGGAAGTTGCAGAACCCCGCCCCGAAGTCATCCAACGCCACCCGCACGCCCAGCGCCACCAGTTCGTCCAGCCGCTCGGCCGAACGGTCAAGCTCGGCCACCAGCGCCTGCTCGGTGATCTCCAGCGTCAGCCGTGCCGGGGCAAAGCCGCTGCTGGCCAGCGCACTGATGATCGAGGGGGTGAAGTCGGCTGCGGCAAGGTCGGCGGCAGTGACGTTGAGCGACAATCGCAAGTGATCGGGCCAGTGGCTGACGGCAGCCAGCGCGCGGGCCAGCACGTGATCGGTCAACCCGCGCGCCAGTTCGCTGCGTCCGGCGATCAGGAACAGCTCATCGCCCGAAACCGCGCCCAGCTCCTCGTGGTGCCAGCGAACAAGCGCCTCGGCCCCGGTGATGCGGCCATCGGCGGCGGAGAACTGCGGCTGGAACAGCAGCTCCACCTCGTCCCGGTCCATAGCGTCGGCAAGGTCGCCCGCCAGCGGGTGCAGCATGGCTGCACGACGGTCATGGCGCTGGCGGCGCTCGGATGCTTCCTGTGACGGGGTCATGTCCGCCCTGTGGCCCACGGCCGGGCATTCGTCACCCCCGCTCAAGCTGCGCGTTGCAAATCGGGACGACGGCTCTAGGTTCGCGCCCCATGGCTGACCCGACCCCCCTCTTCGCTCTCGACAAGCTGGCCCTGCTCGCCTCGCCCAGCGACCGCGCGCGCGATGCCGCGGCCGCGCTGGCCAACTGCCACGCGTGGGTGCCGCTGGAGGAAGCCGAGGGGGTGGTGGTGCTGGGCGGTGATGGCTACCTGCTCGATGTGCTCCATACCATGCTGGATAGTGCGCGCGTGCTGCCGGTCTATGGCCTCAACCTGGGCACCGTGGGCTTCCTGATGAACCGCCATCGCGGGTGCGACGGCTTGCTCAAACGCATCGCCAAGGCGCGGCCGATGCAGGTTTGCCCCTTGCGCATGGAGGCGGTGGACCAGGATGGCCTGCGCTTCACCAGCTGCGCGATCAACGAGGTGAGCCTGCTGCGCGAAACCCGCCAGACCGCCAAGATCGAAATCAGCGTCAACGGCAAGGTGCGTGTGCCGGAGCTGGCCGGCGATGGCGTGCTGCTGGCCACGCCGGTCGGCTCCACGGCCTACAACCTGTCGGCCCATGGCCCGATCCTGCCGCTCGATTCGCAGATGCTGGCGCTCACCCCCATCAGCCCGTTCCGTCCGCGGCGCTGGCGCGGGGCGATCCTGCCCGATCGCAGCACGGTGACTTTCCGCATCCGCGAACCGGCCAAGCGCCCGGTGATGGTGGTGGCCGACCAGAAGGAGTTCCGCGACGTGGCCGAAGTCCACGTGGAAATTGCCCGTGACATGGCCATGACGCTGCTGTTCGACCCGGGCCACGCGCTGGACGAACGGATCGTGGCGGAACAGTTCGTGGTTTGATCAAAAGGGCGCGCGAAAGCGGGGCTTGCCAAAGCGAATCCGCCCCCATATAGGCGCACCCCTGCCTTCGGGTTGCTCCCCGATAGCTCAGCGGTAGAGTAGGTGACTGTTAATCACTTGGTCGT
>JAZKFK010000339.1:0-5003 GCA_040386475.1 Pseudomonadota bacterium
GGGCAACGCATTGGTCAGGGGCGAATGCGCTTGTAGAGCATGATGCCCGCACCAGCGATCAGGCCGATCGGCCATGACACTACCGGCAGCACGGCAGCCACCAGCGCCCCGGCACCAGCGGCGACCAGCACCGGCCTGGTGGAAGGGTGCGCCATGCCCTGGCGGCCCATGTCCTTCACTTCGGCCACGGCATCCACCAGGATGCGGCTGTCGATCGGCTTCTCGGGTTCGTTCATACGGATTACCTTCCGGGATAGACGGGGAAGGCAGCGCACAATTCCGCCACTTGTCGGCGCACGCGTTCTTCCACCTGAGCGTCACCCGCATCGCCGTTGCGGCCCATGCCATCGACCACTTCGGCGATCATCTGTCCCACCCGGCGAAACTCTGCCGGACCAAACCCGCGGGTGGTGCCCGCAGGGGTTCCCAGCCGCACGCCCGAGGTGACGAAGGGCGAGGCCGGGTCAAACGGTATGGCGTTCTTGTTGCAAGTGAGGAAGGCACGATCAAGGCCCTTTTCGGCGGCCTTGCCCGATACGCCCTTGGCCGAAAGATCGACCAGCATCAGGTGATTGTCCGTGCCGCCGGACACGATTGTCAGGCCGCTTTCAGCCAGGCTGGCGGCCAACGCCTTGGCGTTCTCGGCAATGGAAGCGGCATAGACCTTGAATTCAGGACGCAGCGCCTCGCCAAAAGCCACCGCCTTGCCGGCGATCACGTGCATCAGCGGGCCACCCTGCATGCCGGGGAACACCGCCATGTTGATCGGCTTGGACAGTGCCTCATCGTTCCACATGATGATGCCGGAACGCGGACCGCGCAGGCTCTTGTGCGTGGTGCTGGTCACGATGTGGGCGTGCGGGAAGGGGTTATCGTGCGCGCCGCCCGCCACCAGGCCGGAGAAGTGCGACATATCGGCCAGCAGGTAAGCGCCAACTTCGTCGGCGATCTTGCGGAATTCGGCAAAGTCCCAGCCGCGCGGGTAGGCGGTGGCGCCGCTGATGATCAGCTTGGGCTTATGCTTGTGCGCCAGTTCGCGCACCTGGTCCATATCGATCAGGCTGTCTTCGCGCCGCACGCCATAAGGCACCGCGTTGAACCACTTGCCGCTCATGTTCACGGGCGAACCGTGCGTCAGGTGGCCGCCGCTGGCCAGGTCCAGACCCATGAAGGTATCGCCGGGATTGAGCAGGGCCAGGAACACCGCCTGGTTCATCTGGCTGCCTGAATTGGGCTGCACGTTGGCAAAATTGGCGCCGAACAGCTGCTTGGCGCGCTCGATCGCCAGCAATTCCACCTCGTCGGCATAGTCGCAGCCGCCGTAGTAGCGCTTGCCGGGATAACCTTCGGCGTACTTGTTGGTGAACACGCTGCCGGTGGCTTCCAGCACGGCCGGGCTGGCGATGTTTTCCGATGCGATCAGTTCGATACGGTCACGCTGGCGGCCCAGTTCGCGGCCGATGATGGCGGCAACTGCCGGATCGGCGTCCTCCAGGCTATCGTTCCAGAAACGGTTGAGCGCATCGTGCGTGGCGGAAGCTGCAACAGAAGACATCAGGCGATTTCCTGCGAGGAGAGGGGGAACCCGGGGAGGGGGAACGGGGGATTGGTAAGCTTGGTAACGCGACCTTCATGCCGACCGCCGGAAAACTCGGCGACGAGGAAGGTCTGGAGGCAAGTGCGCGCCATGTCCGGTCCAATCAACCGGGCACCCATGGCGATCACGTTGGCGTCATTATGCTCTCGGGCCAGTGCAGCGGAATACGGATCATTGACCAGTGCGCAGCGGGCAGCGGGGTGGCGGTTGACGGCGATGGAGATGCCGATGCCCGATCCGCACAGCGCCACGCCCAGTTCAGCGTCACCCGCGGCGATGGCCTCGGCCAGTTTGTAGCCGAAATCGGGATAATCCACCCGGTCAGCCGTGGCGGGACCAAGGTCCAGCACATCATGCCCCCAGTCGCGCAGGTCCTGCGCCAGCTGGGTCTTCAGGTCGAGCGCAGCATGATCCGATGCAATGGCGATCTTCATGCGCCGCCACATAGTGATTGCCGGCCCGCTATGCCACCGCAAAAGGGCTTTGTTCCCCAGAAGCGGAGTTGTCAGCGCAGGCGTCAAGTGGTGCGCAGCAGATCGGCGCATTTTTCGCCGATCATCATGCAGGCAAGGTTGGGATTGCCGCGCGGCAGACTGGGCATGATCGAGGCATCGGCAATGCGCAGACCGGCGATGCCGTGGACCCGCAGCTTCTCGTCCACCACCGCCATGCCATCGTGCCCCATGCGGGCCGAACAGCCTGGATGGGCGCGGTGAGTGGCGGTGCGGCGTACGAAATCCGTCAGCTCGGCATCGCTGTCGTGCCCCGGACCGGGCATGTTCTCGCGGGCGATCAGGTCCGCCAGCGGATTCTGGGCGTAAATATGCCGGGTGAGGCGAATCGAGTCGACCATACCTTCCATGTCGCCGGGTGCGGAAAACATGTTGAGGAAGATGCGCGGCGCAGCGCGCGGATCGCTGCTGGCCAGCTTTACCCACCCGCGTGACTTCAACGGCAGATAGCCGGTCCGCACCGAAACACGGCTGACCGGCCTGGCCATGCCCGGCCACCACAATCGCGCGTCGCCGCTGATCGGCAGGCACATCATCTGCACATCCGGCCGGTCGGCATCGGGCTTCAACCGGGTGAACACGTTGGCCAGCGTGCCAGTGTAGGCAAACGGGCCGGTGCCATTAGCGAACCAGCGCGCGGCGGCGATGGCGGCACGATCGATCCGCAAGTGACGGGTGAGCCCAAGGTCGCCCTTCAAGTCCCACTCGTTGATCACCACCGGGTGATCGGCCAGGTCATTGCCGACGCCTGGCAGGGCGTGTTTTGGCGTGACGCCCACGGCGGCCAGGTCCTTCGGATTGCCGATGCCCGAAAGCATCAGGATTTGCGGTGTGCCATAGGCCCCGGCGGACAGGACGATCTCGCGATCGGCACTGGCGCGGATGGATTGGCCGTTCTGCACGTATTCGACTGCTGTTGCGCGCGACCCTTCCAGCACGATCCGGTGAACCAGCGCCTCCGTGGCCACTGTCAGGTTGGGGCGGCCAAGGGCGGGAATAAGATAAGCACGTGCGGAACTGGCCCTGCGGCCACCGGCCACGGTTGATTCCATGCGGCTGATGCCATCCTGCTCAGCGCCGTTAGGGTCTTCGTTGAGCGGAATGCCCGCAGCCAGCGCCGCATCGCGATGCGCTTCCCACAGCAGGTCCGGCCCCACCATGCGGGTGATGCCCACCGGGCCGCCGGTGCCGTGATACTCGCTATCACCGCTCCAGTGGTTCTCGGTCCGCTTGAAGTAGGGGAGCACCTCGTCATAGCTCCACCCGGACAATTGTCGGCCCGCCCAATCGTCAAAATCGCGCCGGTTGCCGCGCACCGCGATCATGGCGTTGATGGAGGACGTGCCGCCCAGCGTGCGCCCGCGCGGAATGCCCAGGCGGCGGCCGCCAAGTGCCGGTTCGGGCTCGCTCTGGAATTGCCAGGTGCCGATCTTGCCCAGCGCCACGCGCGGGAAGGCCAGCGGCATCAGTTGCAGCGGATGGCGATTGCGCCCGCCAGCTTCAAGCAGCAGCACCTTGACGTGCGGATCCTCGCTCAGCCGGGCTGCCACCACGGCACCGGACGAACCGGCACCGATAACGATGTAGTCGAAAGTCTGGTTCATCAGTGCGCGATCATCCTCGGTGCGGTTTCTCTCAGGCCCAATGTGACCGCGCACAGCATTACCGCTACAAGCGCGAGGAACCACGGCAGGATGCCGAGGCCCATTTCATCCGCGACCATGCCGATCAGCACCGGCATCGCGCCCGCGCCGAGCATCTCGCCCACCGCAGCGTTGAAGCCCATGGCCGTCGCCCTCAGGTGCGGGGGTGCGGATTCCCCTGGAATTACGACCATGATCAGGATCCCGCATCCTGCTGCGCCCGCAGTTCCCAGGATAGTCCCGAGAAACAGCAAGGCAAGCGAGCCACCGCTGAAGCCCAGCACCAGCATGCCGACAAGGCTGACCAGATAGCAGCCGATGATGACCGGCCGTCTCCCCCACCTGTCAGACAACATCGGACCCATAAATGCGTAGCCCACCGACGCAAATCCCAGCGCGGTCATGATCAGGCCCATCGCCTCGATGCCGAGTCCGTGCACGTTGACGAAATAGAGCGGCAGGAAGCCCAGCAACCCGACAAAGAAAGTCATGCTGAGCGTGCCCAGCGCCATCGTGAACCGGATATTGCGGATCCTGAGAAGCGGGCCGATCGCCCCTTTCGGCACGTCCTCCACCGGCTCGCGGTGCGGATTGCGGACAAATCGCCAGATCAGCGCGGCCGTGATCAGGCCCGGGATGCCAGCGATATAAAACGCCTCGCGCCAGCCATACACGGTCCCGATCCCGACAATCACGAGCGGTCCCAGCAGGGGTATCGCGTGAATGCCGATGGTTGAAAGCGCCCCGATCGCCAGACCCCGCCGTTCCGGCGAAACCTCGCTGGTAACGATGTGCGTGCTGATCGGCGGCAAGCCGCCTTCCGCAAGTCCCATCAGCGCCCGCGCCACGATCAGCGTGAGGAACCCGATGGCAAGGCCCGAGCTGATCGAAGCGAGCGAAAAAACCACCGTCGCCACGATCAGCAGCATCTTGGGCTTGCCGGTAATATCGCCCAGCCGGCTGAGGCCGAAACTTGACAGGGCCCAGGTTGCAGCCAGCGCTCCGGTGATCATCCCGATCTGCGTATTGGTGAGATTGAATTCAGGCTGGATCATCGGCGCGAGCAGCGAGAAGGCGTTCCGGTCAAGGAACACGACTCCCATGTTCACGCCCAGCAATATCACCAGCATGGTCTGGTAGGCAGACGTAGTGCCGCCTTCTGGTCGCGCCGCTGTTGCCATCGCTCTGCCCCTCCCCGGGGTGCCCGCGTTGTGCGGTGCAGGGGAAGGCTAGCAGGGGTTCAGCGTTGGC
>JAZKFK010000340.1:0-7561 GCA_040386475.1 Pseudomonadota bacterium
TCCATCGCCCGGCCCAGCCACGCCGTGCCGCGGAAATCATACGGGTCGGCCGCCGGGTCCTCGATCCGGGCGAGGTAGCGCTGCACGCTGGCCTGATCCATCACCAGCAGGTTGGCGGGCAGGCGCAGCAGCGCGCCATCGGGCTCGAACACCAGGTGGCTGACGCTGGCCAGATCGCCGCTGACCGGACCCACGAGCGTCTCGAACAGCGTGTGCGCGGTGGCGATCTCGAACGGATAGGTGATCGTCTGGCCGGCTTCCTCCACCGCGATCGAATCGCGCAGGGTATCGACCATGGTGGCAATCGCCGTGGGGCTGGCGGGCAGCTGCCATACGCGCGCGCTATCAGGCCGGGCGTAAATGGCGAAGGCCGCATCATCCAGCATCACCAGCTTGAGGTACGCCTCACCGGTACGCAAGCTGGCTTGCAGGTCGGCCAGCGTCATCGGCGCATCGGTGACCGCGCGATAGCGGGGATAGGCGGCCAGCGCCTGCTGCACTTCCAGTTGCCGGGTCCGCATCTGGTCGAGCCGCGCGCTGGCGTCGGCCAGCTCCTCGGCAGCGCCTGCGGTACCCAGCGTCAAGCCTGTCTGTGCTTGCGCCACTTCGCCGCGCAGCACTTCGATCGCGCGGGTGAGGTTGATCGACTGGCGGAACAGTTGCGCGGCCTCGTCACTGCCGCCGGACAATTCGCGGGCCAGCACGGCCTGCGTCTGCGCCAGGCCGGGGCGTTGCAGCAACTGGCTGGCGGCGAACATATCGGCGGTAGCGGCGGGATCGTTCTCGCGCGCGGCCAGCAGGCGGAAATAGGGCGCAAACAGGCGGCGAATGGCGGCGGGTGGGCGGTCCTCGCTCTCTGCCACCAGCGTGCGGTAAAGCGTCAAGGCCTGCTCGTCGCGCCCGCTACGGGCATAAAGTGCGGCCAGTTGTCCGCGCGCCGAAACCAGCGCGGGGGAAGCGGGATAGGTCTGCTGGACCATGGTCACCGCCTGCCCGTGCAGTGCCTCGGCGGCAGCCACGTCACCGCGGGCTTCGGCCAGGTCGGCCAGTTCGCCAAGGATCTGCGCGCGCAGCCAGATCATCGAGACCACGCGCCCATCGCGCACGGCCACGATATCGCCATAGGCCCCGCGCAGCGCGGCCTCGGCAGCGGCAGCCTGGCCCGTTTGTCGCAGCACGGTGGCGTTCAGGTACGCGCTTTGCGCATCAAGCAGCGCCAGCCGCTCGCGCAAAGTCAGTGCGCGGCCCACGCCGGCCATCCCGCCCTGTTCTGCGGCCAGCCGTTCGGACAATGCAGTATCGATCTGCAATTGCAGCGAGGCGCTGACACTGTCGCCCAGTTCCGGCAACGGGGCTTCCAGCGCAAGCCGAGCGCCTGCCGGACTGCCGCGATTGAGCGCGTCGATAGCGCGGAAGTTGCGCTCCAGCCGGGCCAGCACCGGATCGGCCTGTGCGGCGGGACGGCCCAGGGCGAACAGCCGCTCGGCCTCGGCATAATTGCCCAGGTTGGATTGCTGCAACGCTTCGTTGAGCACGGCTTCGGCGGAGCTGCGCCCGCTGAGCGTGGCGGCGGATACGGCGAAGAATTCCGCCGCCTCGGCAAAATGCCCGGCGTTGGACCGGCGATAGGCTTCGTCGAGGGCGATTTCGGCCGAGATCGCCTCGGCTTGCGCGCGGGCGAAAGCCTGGCCATCGCCCGCCTGCGTCAGCGGCACGTCGATGGTGCCGGGCACGCGCCGGTCAGTGGCCAAGGTGGCGAGGCCGAGGCGCAAGGCATCGCGATAGACCGCAAGGCCGCTGGCGACATAGATGCGCCCGCCGCTGCGGCCGGCCAGCACCAGCCGCTCCACGGCGGTGCCGGGACTTGCGCACAGCAGGCTGCGCGGATCGCCCAAGGCGGCGGGGATCGCCGGGGCGCCGCCGTCGCGGCACTGCGCGCCGGTGCCCGAAGCATCGGCCAGCGCGGCATCGTAGCTGCCGCTGCCGATCACTCGCAGTGAGCCGACGGCGGCGGCGGCATCGCGGCAGACGATTAGGTAAGTGCGGTCAAACAGCCCCTCACCGGGGCGCGGCGACTGGATCTGCGCCTCGCACAGGCCGCTGCTGCCAATCGGGATGGAATCGCGCAGGCCCACGTGGTCCTGCTGGGCCAGCGCAGGGGAGGCGGCGATGGCGCAGGCGATCAATGCGAGCACTGGGGCCAGCACCGGGGCCAGCACCGGGGTCACCAGCGCCGACACCCGGCGGCGAACGGTATGCAGCACGGCCATCACTCGTCCTCCTCGCCAAGCGGGGCTGTTTCGTCGCCGCCGCTGGTCACCGGGTCGGTCACCAGGCCCTGATCGTCACCCTCGGGCACCTGCATGGCGCTGGCAAATTCCACGCCGAACGCGGCATCGGTGGCAGCCTGCGTCACCGCCGCCAGCGTGATCTTTGGCGGCGGCACCTCGGTCAGGTCGCGACTGGTTAGCGGCACGTCGATCTCCGGCTCCGGCGGCGGCGGCGGAGGCGGCGGCGGTGGCGGAGGCGGCGGCGGAGGAGGCGGCAGGGGACCGCAGATCTGCGCCACGATGCTGCAATTGTTCAGTGTCGCATCGGCGGTGTAATGGTCGGCCAGCGGCAAGCTGCCGTAAGCGACCGTGGCGAAGAAGGCATCGTTGGTGGTCAGCACACCGCTGCCGGTGGCGCCGGCACCAAAGGTGATCACGAGGGCCGGGTGCGGGGTAACGTCGGGGTTCTGGCGGATGCGCAGGCCACCGGGGCCAACCAGGATGCCGCGCAGTTCGCCGGCAGGGCCGGTGTTCTGAGTCAGCAGGTAATCGCCGAATTCCAGCTCCACGCTGTTCGCCGCCAGGTAATTGACTGGCGCGGAGAATGACGAGCTGACGTTCAGCAGCGCAGACAATCCCGCGTCGGTCGGCGTGGCAATCAGCAAGGGCAGCAGGTTGGCATGGGCGGCATAGATCGTGTTGGCCGACACGACCAGCGTACCAGCCAAGGTCGGGATCGATCCGCCATCGGTGATGGATACCCGTCCGGCCGGCAGGTCCATGCGCAGGCTTTCGGTGGCAAACAGCTCCAGTCGATTGGTGGAAGTGGCCAGCGTGTAATCGACCAGACCGGCGATCACCATGATGCCATTGGTCGAGATCGTCAGGCTGGATGTGCCTTGCGGATCAAGCGAACCAGGGCGCGTCACGTCGCGCACCAGCAGGTCCACGTTCGTGTTGGCGGTATCGTCGGTGGACACGATCAAGGTGGGTGCGAACACGCGGTCCAGCTCGGCTTGCGTCAGGGTATAGCCGGGGCCTTCGGTGGTGCCGCCCAGTACCGCCTCGGCCGCCGTCTCGATCGAGCTGAAGCTGAGGGTCGATGCTTCAACCCGCGCGCCGGCGTTTAGCGCCACATCGCGCGAGGTGAAGCTGACGATATCGCCTGCCAGTCCCGCGCTGGCCGGGTTGTCGCCGTTGACCAGTACTTGCCCGGCAGCCGTGCCAAAGAAACTGCCGGTAACGGCGGCCGGTGGCGCTTGTCCGGTAATCAGCCCACCGTTGGCGGTATCGAACAGCAGGTCACCCGAAGTGTCGAGCGCGGCAAAGCCGGTCACCGTAATGCGACCATTGCCCAGCGCCTGCAGCCGGCTGGTGGTGGCTTCCACCGCATTGGCGGGATCGAACGCATCGTTGACCGTGGCGGTCAGGTCAGTGAACGCCAGCAAGCCGCTATCGATCGCATCGACCCGGAAAACGCCGCCGGTGCCGCTGGCCGCGGTGGCGCCGTAACTGGGCGTGGCGGCCAGCGTGACCGTGGGTGCGGTCAGGCTGGCGCCGATGCCCTGCGCCACGACTTGCACGGTGCCGCCGGTCGCTGCCGCGCCGTTGTTGGTGGTTGCCAGTGCGCGAGCGGACAGCAAGGCCAGTGTGCTGGTGCCGGTGTTGCTGGTGCGGAAGAACACCGTGCCGCCGGTGGCATCTCCGGCATCGGTGCTGCCGCTGTTGTCGCCGCCAATGGCATCGGCGAACAGGTCCAGCCGTTGGCCATTCAGCCGTGCCGCATCATTGCTGACGGTAACCGTGCCGCTGGTGGCATTGCCGCCAGTGGTAATGCCCGCGCCGCCCTGGGCCAAGCTGGAAGCGTTGAGCACACTTGTCGCGCCGGTAAATACCAGTTGGCCGCCCGTGGCCAGGGTGATCGCCGCCTGGCCGGAAGTGGCCGCGCCGCCAGTCGCCCCGGCTCCGCCCACGGCATTGCTCAGCAACGTCGAAGTGCCTGCCAGCGTGGCGATGCCGCCGGTTACTGACAGCGTGACGTTGGCCGCGCCCGCTGCACCGCCGCTGGCAGTGCCGGTGCCCGCGCCGCCGATGGTGACAGCGGCTGCGTCCAGTTGCGTGGCCAATTGCGCAGTGCCGGTCAGGTTGACCGATACAGCGCCGCCACTGGCCGCGCCGCCGGTGGTGGTGTTGCCGCCTGCGGCCAGACCAGCGCCACCGCGTGCTTCACCCAGTACTTGCAGCGCCCCTGTGGTCAGCTGGGCGCTGTCAGCCAGCGTGACCGTGGCGATGCCGCCGGTGGCCGCGCCGCCGGCTCCGTTGTTCACGGTGGAGCTGCCGCCGCGCGCCAGGCTGGCGATCAGCGGCTGGGCTGTGGGTGCGGCTGCCAGCGTGGGGAAGGAGAGCGTGGAACTGCCGCCAAGCGTGAGGGTGGCTTCGGCCGTATCCGCCGTGCCGCCAATCCCGTCCCCGCCGCGCGTCGTGCCGCCGGTTACCGTGGCCGTGATCGAGGGGCGCGTCAGCCCGGTGCCGGTGACCGAGACGATCGAACTGCCCTGGATGTTCAGCTCGGCCAGTGCCGTGCTGGCATCGCCGCCTTCGAACTGCGCGGAATCGCCGCCGGTGGCCGTGGCGGTAAGCTGCAGCACCGAGGATGTTACCTGCGCGCCGCCGATGGTTTCCAGCCGGGCGACAATCTCACTGGCATCGCCCGCGCGGCCCAGTGCGTCCGATCCTGCGCCGCCGGTGGCAGTGGCCAGCAGTTCGATGGTGCCATTAGCCGCACGCAAGGTGCCAGCGTTGACGGTGACGATCGCCGAACTGCCGGTGGCATCGCCGCCTGCGGCACCGAACCCGATCCCGCCGACGGCTTCAGCCTGGAACCGGGCATCGGTATCGGACAGGAACTGGCTGCCCGTAGTGACATTGGCCGTGACAATTCCGCCCAGCGCCGATCCACCGGTGTCGTCACCGCTGTTGCCGCCTTGCGCCCGCGCGTTCGCCGTAAACAGGTCAACGTTGACCAGCGCAGTGTTGCGGGCATTGATCTGGATTTCACCACCGCTGGCAGCGCCTGCCGGACCGCCGTTGCCGCCACGGCCGCCCGTGATCAAGCTGACCGCGCTGTTCGGACTGTCGAGCCGGCCACCGTCAAGCGTGAGGGCGAGCGTGCCGCCAATGCCGCTTCCGCCAGCACCTTCGCCGGTGGCATTGCCACCCGTGCCGGATGAACTGAAGGCCACCGGCCCGGAGGCGGAAAGTTCCGATCCGGTCAGCAGGTCGATTGTCACCAACCCGCCGGTGCCGATGCCTGCCGGGTCGTTGGTGGCCGCGCCGCCGCTGCCGGCCGACTGGACGATCATGCCCTTGGCCACCAGGTTCGCATTGGTGAAGGTGAAGGTAACGTCGCCGCCGGTGCCGGCGCCCCCGCCGTTGCCTGCGCCGCCTTGCGCGCCCGATTGGAACACGGCGCCAGCGCCAATGATCTCGATCAGGCCGCCCGCCGTGCCGGTGGCCAGCACGGGGCCGCCCACCGCCGCGCCGCCCAGGCCGACACTCGCCGTGCCCCCTTGTGCGTTGGCCAGAGCCAGCAGGTTGCCGCCAATTGTAACCCGGCTGCCGGTCAGTGCTTCCAGTGAAACGGTGCCCGCCTGCGCGCGCCCGCCCAGCGAGCCGGCATTGTTCGATCCGAACGCCTCGGTATCGAGCAAGGCACCACTCGCAACCGCAATCCGCGCGCCATCGGCCGCATGGACCTGCGCCGTGCCGCCCACGGCATCGCCCGGCGTGATGATATTGGTATCCAGCAGCGACCCCGCCACGCCTTGTGCCTGTACGGTCAGCGCGCCGCCTACGTCCACCAGCGCGGCGGAACTGCCGCGCGCCAGCACGCTGGCGCGGCCGCCTTCGCCACCGGCGCCGCTGGTCAGCAGCAGCGGAGAGGTAACGCCCCGGCCGCTGGCGTCCAGCGTCAGATTGCCATCGACCCGGATCGTGCCGCCTTGCGAGATCACTTCCGCCGTGCCGCCAAAGCCCGTGCCGCCAAACAGCGCGCCGGTATCGGCCCCGGCGATGCCCAGCGCGGTGAGCGTGGCGTTGCCGTTGATGGTGATGGACCCGCCCTGCAGGTCGATCAGCGCCAGCCCGCCTTCCGCGTCCAGCGCGGCGGGCAGGTTGGCATTGAAGATGTTGGGGGCCAGCACCGTGGCATCCACCGTGACGTTGCCGGTAATGGTAATCACGCCGCCGTCGGAGGCGTTGATCTGGGCGATCTGCTGGCCATAAAGATCAAGTGTGCCGGCGACTGACGAAGAGCCGCCAAAGGCCGAAAACTGCACGTAATCCGACGAATGCGCGGTGAGGTTGCTGGTGACGGTGGCCTGGTCGAGCGTGATGTCGGCCAAGGCAGCCGAGAGCACTGCAGACGGCGTACGGTCATTGACCACGCTGGCACCGGCCACGTTGTAATTGGCGCTGAGGATGATCTCGCCATTGACCACGCTGGCGCTGGCGGCGGGATCGAACCCCAGGTTGCCGCTGAACAACAGCACGATCACGTCGTTGGCGCCCCGGGCCACGCCATAGATCATGTGGGGATCGGCCGCGCCCAGGCTGGATGGGCCGCCCGTATTGCCGTTGTGCAGGATCGCCGTCGATGCAGTGGTGCCCTGGGTGATGGCAATGTCGAACAGCCCGGCATTGTACGACAGCGAAGCGCCCTGCCCGGCGATATAGGCCACGCTGCCGTTGATCGTGGCATCGCCCAGCAGCTGGATTTCCGGCGCGGTGACCACGAAATAGCTGCCTTCGGCCGGAGCATTGACCTGCGATCCGGTGGACAGCACCACCGGCCTGGAGCCGCCGTCAAACAGCAGCGGTCCGGTACCGGCCAGGTAATCGTCGAACGTGGCGATGTCCGGGGCCAGCGAGGACAGGAACAGGCGCCTCACGTCGAACACGGCATTGGGTCCGATAGCCAGGCCGCTGGCGGCATAGAACATCACCGTGCCGCCGGGGCCGCCAGGAGCTGTAACGCCCATCAGCCGGGAAACCACCCGCCCGTCAAAAATGGGCGAGACCCCGTCGGTTGACGGCAGGATCCGGTTGATGATGGCGAAATCGGTGGCGCCCGGCGTACCTTGGAAGAATGCCGTATTGCCATTGGGCAGGAAGGTCAGCGCGGTGCCCGAAATCTCGGTCGGCTGCCAGTCCACCACGGCATCGAGGCCGGTGACGGTGATGGTGTCCTGCCCGCTCACCGTGCGGTCGATCGTCACCGTGCCCTGCACGAT
>JAZKFK010000341.1:0-3341 GCA_040386475.1 Pseudomonadota bacterium
CTGGCCGGCATCGTGCTGCGGCATGAGGCGCAGGCGGGCGAGACGCGGCCCGAGCTTTCCGGGCACTTCCACCCGCGCCTGCAGCTGCGGGTGCAGGGCAAGCATATCCGCCGCCCATGCGCGGTGGTCAGCGAGGATGCCCAGGGTGCAGGCCGGATGATCCTTCCGGCTTTCGGCGCGCTGACCGGCGGCATGAACGCGGCCGATCCGGCGATCCTCTCGGCGCTGCAACCGGCGCAGCGAATCGATGCGGTGGTGCCCGCCAAGGACCGGTTGGCGCGGTTTGCGCTGTGGCGCGCTGCGGCCTGAGGCGGGCCAGCTTTCCTACAAGGCAGGCGCCGGTGCAGCAGGGATACTCAACCGCTCTTTCCCATCGTCGCATCTCCACCGCCAACCTGGAACAGCGGTCCACGAAAGGTCACACTTCGCGGGCGCAATGCTACCGAAAACCACGATATTCCAGCTATATACTGCAAAAGTCACGGTCCGCCAAAACGGCGTTCCGCGTGCCAGGCTTACAAGACCACATGATCGCGCAGGTAAGTTACTTCGCCCTCGCCCGCGTAAGTCGCGCCATCGGGATAGCGCAGTTCCAGCCCCGCCAGATCGGCCGCGTCGGCCAGCCGCAGGTTCACGCCCGTCACCACGTTGCCATGCCTGGCAATCGCGCTGGGCGTCAGGGTGAAGTGCGTGGTCGCGCCGCACGTGGGGCAGAAGTGCAGTTCCGCTCCCGGATCGGGCTTGTCGGCGCGGCAATAGGAGGCGGTGAGGCCTAGCACCTCCACTTCTGCCGGGGCGAAATAGCCCCAGCGGGCCCCGCTTTTGCGGCATAGCTGGCAATTGCACTCGTTGAGGAAATCGGGCCGCTTGGCCACGGTGATGTGGACAGCGCCGCACAGGCAGGAAAGCGTGATCATGCGCGCCCTCTAGCACGGCGGAAACGGTTGCGAAACGCAGCGCCAGTTGCCCCCTAGCCTTGGCAGCGCTTTGGCACTACATAGCGGCGCTTCAATCGCCATTGCAGGAGCAAGCCCCATACCTCGTCCCCCCCGCCGCATGATGGCACCGCCGGTCAAGTCCGGCCCTCGTTTCGACGAGATGATCAGTTCCGACAAGGTTCGCGTCATTGACGAAAATGGCGAAAACATCGGCGTCATGTACACCAAGGAAGCGATTGAACAGGCGGCCTCGCTGGGGCTGAACCTGGTCGAAGTCTCGCCCAATGCGGACCCGCCGGTGTGCAAGTTCCTCGATGTGGGCAAGCACCGGTACGAGGCGCAGAAGAAGGCCAACCTCGCCCGCAAGAGCCAGAAGACGCAGGAGATCAAGGAGATCAAGATGCGTCCCAACATCGACGATCATGACTATGATACGAAGATGAAGGCGATGAACAAGTTTATCGACAATGGCGACAAGGTGAAGGTCACCCTGCGCTTCCGCGGCCGCGAAATGGCCCACCAGCACCTGGGCATGGACCTGCTCAAGCGCGTGCAGGAAGACATGGCCGAAGTCACCAAAGTGGAAAGCTTCCCCCGGCTGGAAGGACGCCAGATGGTGATGGTGCTTTCGCCCAAGTAAGGCGACTCGCTGCCGGACCAAGCAAACAGGCCGCTGCCGCAAGGCGCGGCCTTTTGTTTGCCACCTCATCACGTTGACGGCTTGCTCCCGTTCCGCGCTCCGCTAGGGTGGCGCGGGATTTGAGGGAGAGGGCATGACTGCGGGCCGCATCGGCTTCTGGCTGGGACTGGCGGGCTTTGCGCTCACTGTATTGCTGCCCGCACCCGGCACTATGCCGCAGCAGGCCTGGCTGGTGGCGGGCCTCACCTGGCTGATGGCTGCCTGGTGGATGACCGAGGCCGTGCCGCTGACCGCCACTGCGCTGGTGCCGTTCGTGGTCCTGCCCTTCGCCGGTATCGCCACGGCGGCCGAGACGGCGGCGACCTATTACTCCGATATCCTGTTCCTGATCCTGGGCGGCGCGTTCGTCGCCCTGGCGATCGAGCGGACGGGCCTGCACCGGCGGCTGTCGCTGGCGATCCTGCGCGCGGTGGACCGGCCTGGTGGGCGCGGCGGCAGCGGATTGCGGCTGCTGGTGGCCTTCATGGCCAGCACGGCGGCGCTGTCGATGCTGATTTCCAACACCTCGACCGCGCTGATCATGATGCCGATGGCGCTGGCCGTACTGGCGGCGGGCGGCGTGGCGGACAGTGACCGCGTGGGCATATCGGGTGCTCTGCCCATCGGCATTGCCTTTGCCGCCAGCATCGGCGGGCTGGGCACCATCGTCGGCTCGCCCACCAATGCCATCGCCGTGGGGCTGCTGGACGAGACTATCGGCGTGCGCATCAGCTTTGCCCAGTGGTCAGCCTTCGGCATGCCGGTGGTGCTGCTGGGCGTGCCGCTGGCGGCGTTCATCATCGCCAAGGTGCAGCGGGTCAGCGAGCATCCGTTTGACCTGGCCGCCGCGCGCGCCGCCATTGATACGCACGCCGTCTGGACCACGCCCGAACGTCGGCTGGTGCCGCTTGTGGCACTGACCTTCGCCGCCTGGTTGCTGCAACCGCTGCTGGTGCCGCTGCTGCCCGCCGGTTCTCTGACCGATGGTACGGTGGCGGTAATCGCCGGACTGCTGCTGTTCGTGCTGCCCGATGGTACCGGCCGCCCCATGCTGGTGTGGCAGGAAGCCGACCGCGCGCCGTGGGGTGTGATCATGATGTTCGGCGGCGGGCTGGCACTGGCGGCGGGCATGACGAAGTCGGGCCTGGCAGCATGGCTGGGCCAGGCGCTGCTGCCGCTGGCGGGCGTGCCGATGGTGCTGGTGGCGCTGGCGCTGGTGGCGCTGATCGTTCTGGTTACCGAATTTGCCAGTAATGTCGCCACTGCCAGCGGGATCATGCCGGTAGTTGCCAGCCTGGCCGCGGCGCTGGGCGGGGATCCGCTGCTGCTGGCCATGCCGGCCGCGCTGGCCGCCAGCTGGGGCTTCATGCTGCCCGCTGGAACCGGCCCCAACGCCATTGCCTGGGCCACCGGACGGATCGAACTGAAGCGCATGGTCACCTCGGGCCTGCTGCTCGACCTGGCAGGCGTGGTGCTGATTGTTGGCGTATGCTGGACAGTGGCAGCACTGGGCGTGGGTGGCTAACTCCGCTGCCGGTTCATCCGCCAGCAAACAAGCCCGTGCAATTCATCGTAAACGCCTTGCCCATGCTTGCCCGGCACCGCTATGAAGCCGGGCAATGCGGGCGCCCAGCCTGCCAACCCATGATAACGGACAGGAACAACGTGCTCCGCAAATTCGATCTCGTGCTGAGCGCCGCCTTGTGCTGCGCCGTGCTGACCTC
>JAZKFK010000342.1:0-1789 GCA_040386475.1 Pseudomonadota bacterium
GTGCGAAGGGGGAGGGGGTTTGGCAAGGTGGATTGTATCGGGCGTTAGGGTTGGGGGCCGACTAAGCGGGTCAGATAGCGTTCCGCTTCGCGTGGGCCGCGCCACCAATACAGAAAATAGGCCCAAAGAAGTGCGAGCGATAAGCCAGCTATGGTTTGGAATATGTGTTCGCTGAAGAGCACGGTGATCAATGCTGCTACGCCAAGAAGCGCGAGGAAAGGGATGGTCGTCCAGAAGGTCGATATGCGGACGTGTATCTGGCCCTCCGGCTTGTCAAAGCGAAACACACCTGAATCGGCCAATTCCCAAGGAGTATCCCCCAGCCACCATCGAGGTTCGTGATCTATCTTGAATGCGATGGCACCGTCAAATTCGCGGACTTCGGTGTGAGACAGGTTAGACAAATCCGCCTTGATCTGGGTGCGCAAACCTTTGAGGTCAATTCCTTCCGGAAGACGAACAGATCGCTCGTAGGCAAATGGGAACCTACTCCCCATCATACCCAATCGCCTCAGCCGCCGCCCCGCTCATCACAAAGCCGATAGGCCGCTCGGCTTCCTCGGTCAGGTGGCCGATCAGGCCCGCCGTGCGGCACAGCAGGCCGATCCCCTTCAGCGCCGCCACCGGCCAGCCGAGGTCGAGCATGATTGCGGGGATCGGGCCGTTGACGTTGACTGGCAGCGACCGCCCCACCGTTTCCGGCAAAGCCGCTTGCAAGGCGCGCATCATCGCCACGTGTTCGCCGCTCACGCCGCGCTCGTCGGCCAGCTTGAGCAGCAGGTTGGCGCGCGGGTCGCCTCCCGAATGCTGCGGGTGGCCGAAGCCGGGGACGGCCTTGGTGGTCTGCCGCAGCTCGGTGATCTGGCGCACCGCCACGGCGTGCAGGTCATCGCCCGAAGCGCGCTGGTCGGCCACGCATTTGGCGTAGAACCGCCCGGCCACCTCGGCGCTGCCCAGTACTACGGAACCGCAGCCCAGCAGCCCCGCCGCCACTGCGCCCTGCACCGCCTCCGGTGCGGCGGCCAGCGTCATCCGCGCGGCGACCACTGACGGCACCAGGCCATGTTCGGCCAGCGCGCACAGCACGGCGTTCAAAAAGAAGCTCTGCTGTTCGTTCGGCTGCTGGCCGGTGACCAGGAACCAGAAATAGCTGCTGAAATCGAACTTGCCGATAATGTCCCCGCACAGGTCCAGCCCGCGCACGGTGATGCTTTCCGCATCGCTGGTGCAGATCGCTGAAAAAGGCTGGTCCTGCTTGCCGATGCGCATTGCTCTCTCCCGTTCGCGGCTTTAGCGATGCTTCGTTGAGGGAGAGACAAATGGCAAGACCGCTGGCCGGCATTCGCGTGCTCGACATGGGGACATTCATCACCGGGCCTGCTTGCGGGATGCTGCTGGCAGACCTTGGGGCCGAGGTGATCAAGGTGGAAATGCCCGAAACGGGCGATCCGTTTCGCGCCTTCAAGGGCGATCTCTATTCGCCGCATTTCCAGACCTATAACCGTAACAAGAAGTCGGTGACGCTGAACACCAAGGCGAACCCGGCGGACCTGGCCGCGCTGGACGAGCTGGTGAAGACCGCCGACGTATTCATCCAGAACTTCCGCCCCGGCGTGGCGAAGCGGCTGGGCGTGGATGCCGAGCGGCTCCAAGGCATCAATCCGCGCCTGATCTATGCCACCATCACCGGCTTTGGCAGCGAAGGCCCGTGGAAGGACCGGCCCGCGTTCGACACCGTATCGCAAGCCGCCACCGGCTTCCTGCGCCTGCTGGTCAACCCCGCCAACCC
>JAZKFK010000343.1:0-4172 GCA_040386475.1 Pseudomonadota bacterium
GGTGACCGGGTGATCATCACCGATGGGCAGATGACCGGGGTTGGTGGCTCGCTAGGTTAAGCTTTGCCGCTGCGCCTGGGCGGTTCGGGGCGGAACACCCATTCGTTGCCTTCGACTGTGGCCAGCACGCCGCCGACATTGCTTCCCTGACCTTGTTCCAATCTGCTCAGCAGGCGAGCCACATCGCCCCCGCGAGGTCGACCGCCAATCTGTTCGATGATCCGGGCGATCATCCGCCGGTTCATTTCACGCAGGTGATGCGGCGCCATTACAAAGCTTTCGCCCTGTTGCCGCACGTTCTGGTCCCATAAGTGCGCGGCGTATCCTTGCACGGCTTCATAGGCATCGGCGAGGTTGCTGGCCGCTTGTGCCACGGCCACGGGATCGAGCCACGGAGCATCAGCCAGGGCCTTGCGCAGGCGCACCCGGTCATACCGGTCATCCTGGTTGCTGGGATCGCGGACCACCGGCACTGCCGCCGCATCGACTACGGACTGCAATTCTGCACGGCGGAAGTGCAGCACGGGCCGGATGACTCCGGTGTCAAAGTGGAGCGGCCAGTAAGTCTCCTGTACGCCTGAAAGCCCGGCCACCCCGCTGCCCCGGTTGAGCCGCATCAGCAGCGTCTCGGCCTGATCGTCGATGTGGTGAGCCGTGGCAACGAACCGCAAGTCATTCACGTCAGCCCATGCGCAAAGGTCCGCATACCGCGCCTCCCGCGCCATCGCCTGCACATTGCCCGGCGCCACGGCCACATCCAGCACCGCACAGGCCACCCCGCGCTCGGCACAAGCCGCCGCCACCAGCGCGCACTCATCCGCCGCTTCGGCGCGCAAGCCGTGATTGACCGTGGCCACCTCGAACCGGCCGGGAATGGCCGCGTGGGCCAGCAGCAGCATGGCCATCGAATCCGGCCCGCCGCTGACCGCCAGCCCGATCCTGCCGCCACCGGGATTCAGCCGGGCGAGCGCCTTGGTGAAGCGTTCGACCAGCCCCGGATCAATGGGGGCATCAGGGGCAGGTGACACGGGCCCGGAGGGCATCATACTGGGTCTTCAGCCGTCCGGCCGCCACCTCAGGATAGGTCGTGTTGAACTCGGCCAGCGCGATGCAGGCGCGGTTGACCGAATTGGCCGAATTGAGCGCCAGCGTCGCTTCCACCAGGAAAAGCAGGCTGTCCGGCGCGCGAGCGCCCTGCTTGTTGTCGAGGTAATTGGCCAGGAACTGGCGGCCCGCCGCCTCGGGCTCGCCATTGTCGAGGTAGGCGCGGCCCAGCAGGTTGCGGGCAAAGCTTTCGCGCGCGTGATCGGGGTAACGCTCCAGGAACAGCGAGAGCTGCTGCTGCGCTTCGGGATAGAAATCAGCGTCCCACAGGCGGAAGCCATAGGTATACTCGTCATCGCCCGCGTCGGCCGTGGCGGGCTTCAGGATGGCACGCACCGCGGCCAGCCGTTCAGGCGTGGGGCCGGCAGCGGGTGTGGTGATGGCGCTGTTGGTGACCAGTTCCGCCGGGCCGGAGCCCGTGGTGGTGGCCGCGCCGCCGGTTATCGGCGCTGGCGGGGTAACTGCCACCACGCGCGCCGCTTCCAGCGTGTCCACCCGGCCTTGCAGCAGGGTCAGGGCATTGCCGCTGATCTCGCTGGCGGCGGTGAGGCGGGCCAGCTGCTGTTCCATCGCGTCAAGCCGGGCGAGCATATCGGTCAAGGCGGTGGTCGACGCGCCAGGTACGGCTGTCTGCGGCTGGCCGGGCTGCGCGGCATCGGCGGAAATCTCGGGCTCGAAGAAGCGCTGGTCGCCGCCGGGGAACACCGCCCGCTGCAGCGCGCGCAATTGCGTCTCGATGCGGTTCATCCGGTCATCGGGCTGGGCCGTGGCCGATTGCGCCTGTGCCAACGCGGCCTGCGGGGCCACCCCGGTTGCCACGCCGGTTGCCAAGGTGAGGGCGAGCAGGGCCACGCGGGTGCTGCGCTGAGGGAAAGCTGCCATTGCCGATATTCCTTCTGTTCGCGGGTCGTCTGTTCGCGGCGTTTCTAGCGCAAGGCATCTGCCCGACGCTGCCCGAATAGACGATTAACCATGCTGGGTGGAGGCGTGCGGAGATGAAATCCCCCATCGATTCCTGCGGGTGAGCCCTTATTCCGTACCGGTGGCCGCTGCGCCATCCGCCGGAGGGGGCGCGGCCTCGGCTGCGGGCTCAGCAGGCTGGGCTTCCGCCAGCGCGGCAGCGGCCGGAACATTGTCGTTCGCGGCATCCTGCGACGCAGAGGGCGCGGCGGCGTTGCTGGCGGCCCGGCGCGGCGCACTTGCCGGAGCAGCGCGGCGCGTGGTGGCGGAAAGGCTCTGGCTTAACGGCACCTGCCGCAAGGGCGCCGCCATGTTGCGCGGGGTCGGCGAGGCTGAAGCTGCCCCGCTGGGCGAAGCGGCGGGCGCAGGCCGCGCCAGCAAGCTGGCGGCATCAACCTGCACATCGCGCATGGTCATCATCTCGGTGGCCAGCGGCGGCACAGCGCGCCCGCCAACGGTGATCGTCAGCGCCTCGGGCCGCGCGGTCCACAGCATGGGGCCGGTGGCGGCGGCGGGCACGGTAAAGCTTTGCCCGCGCGCCATTTCGGTTTCCAGCAAGCGCGTGCCGCTGGCGTCGTAGAAACGCACCCAGATGCCATCTTCCAGCGAGGTGAATACGACGGGGCCGGATGGGGCAGCAGGCGTGGCAGCGGCGCTGTCGCGTGCAGCACTGGCAGCTGCTGCGGCTCGTTCGGCCTCCTGCTGATCGACCAGCGAGGGCAACTCGGCAGCGGGCGAAAACAGCGTGCGATAGGCCACGAACAGGCCCGCCAGCAGCAGGGCCACGGCCACCAGCGACAGCCATACCAGCGAGCGTGATGGCACGCGGGCAGGGTCGCTCGTCTCGTAACCGGCCGCCATCCGCTCGGGCAGTTGCAGCACGTTCAACTCGCCCCGCACCTGCCTGGCAATCGCCTCGCCATCCAGCCCCACGGCCTTGGCCACGGTGCGGGCAAAGCCGATGGCATAAGTGCGGCTGGAAAAGGCGGCGAAGTTGCCCGCTTCCAGATCTTCGATCTGACGCTGCGAAATGCGCGTGCGCGCTGCAATATCGGCAACCGACAGGCCCAGCCGCTCGCGCGCATAGCGCAATTGCGGGCCAGCGCCCCGCGGCGCCGTGAATTCGTCGGGCATCTCGATCTGATCGGTCATTACTGCTCCGCCGTGCGACCGGCATTATGTGTGCCGCATCAATGAAGCGGAACTATGACAAGTCAAGTTAGTCGGCGTCGCGCCAAGGGCTATTCGGCCTCTATTCCGCGCGCTTCGGCCCAGGCCTGCAGTTCGGTGCGCAGCGAAGGCGGCGGATTGGCCAGCCAGCCGGTCATCGCGGTGGCAATTTCGCGCGTGTCCACCTTGCGCACCAGTTCCTTGATCGGGCCCACGGCGGCCGGCGTAATCGACAAGCGGCGAATGCCCAGGCCAATCAGCGCGAGCGCTTCCAGCCGCCGTCCGCCCATCTCGCCACACACGCCCAATTGTACCGGCGAACCGACGCAGCCAATCACCACGCGCTTCAGGAAGCGCAGGATCGCTGGGCTCAGCCAGTCATAGCGTTCGGCCAGCGCCGGATTGGCGCGATCGGCAGCAAACAGGAACTGGGTGAGATCATTTGTGCCGATCGAGATGAAACTGACCTTGGGCAGCAGGATGTCGAGCGTCTCGGCCAGCGAGGGCACTTCCAGCATCACACCGTAGCGGATCGCGGAAGGCAGCTTGTGGCGCAGCCTTTTCAGGAACGCCAACTGGCCATCGAACACTGCCCGGGCGGCATCGAATTCCCACGGTTCGCTGACCATCGGAAACATCACGTTCAGTTCGCGCCCGGCGGCCGCATCCAGCAGGGCGCGGGCCTGTACCTTCAGCAGCCCTTCGCGTTCCAGCGACAGGCGCAGCGCGCGCCAGCCCATGGCCGGGTTCTCGTCCTCGCGGCTGGTCTTGCTGGTCAGGTAGGGCAGGCTTTTGTCCCCGCCGATGTCCAGCGTACGGAAGATCACCTTCTTGTCGCCGGCGGTTTCCAGCACGTCGCGGTAGAGCCGCGTCTGCCGGTCACGCTGCGGCAGCGCGGCCGAGACGAGGAACTGGAATTCGGTGCGGAACAGCCCGAT
>JAZKFK010000344.1:0-9978 GCA_040386475.1 Pseudomonadota bacterium
TAAGGCCAAGGTTCTGCGCCAGGAAGATGTTGTTCTGCAATTGCGCCTCGAACTGGCCACTCTCGATGGCTAGGCGCGCCGCGGCCAGGTCTACCCCGGCGCTGGTGGCGGAAGCTTCGATCGTGGCCGGGGTCACTTGTCCGGCGGCGAACATGGCATCGTGGAACGCGGCGAACTTGCCCTGTTGCGCGGCGGCCAGTGCCATGCGCGCGGCATCGGCGCTTTCAGGGGCAAGGATCGGATACTCGCGTATCACCACCTTCAGGTCGGGGTTGGCGGCGATCAGCGCACCCACGTCGGCCACGCTCTGGCGGCAATAGGTGCAGGCATAGTCAGTGAATTCCACCAGGGTAATCGTGCCGTTGGGATTGCCCAGCACGGCGCCGGGGAAGGCGGTTTCCAGCTCAGCGCGGACAGGCGCGATGCGGGTTGCCGTGTCGCGCCGCTGCAATTCGTCCATTGCTTCGGGCAGCACTTCGGGATTGCTCATCAGGAAGGACCGTGTCTGCATGTCGGCCAGGCCCGTGAGAGCAAACAGCGCCGCGCCGGAAAAACCGGCAAACAGCGAAACGGCAATGGTGATGATCCAACGCATAAAGGAACGGGTTAGTCGCGATCTTCCTCGCGTTCAATCTGTACGCGCGCCTCCCGGCCGATGTCCTGTGCGCGGATCCAATCGGGCGAGCCGGTGGGCAGCGAAGATTCGGCAGCGCCGGCATTGGCAAAGGCGCCGTGGAAATTACCGCTGAGTACTTGCTGTTCGGCGCTGGCCAGCTGCGCGCGCGGGAAATCGCCGCGCTGGCCGTAGACCACGCCCAGTTGATACCAGGCGAAGGGATTTTCCCGGTCACGGCCCACGGCGGCGCGCAAGACCTGCTCGGCTTCGGGAAGGTAGGCGGGATTCTCGGTGGCCACCAGAGCATGGCCCAGCATCGGTGCGATCAGGGGGTCGGAATTGGTCAGCTCAACCGCCCGCCGCAAGGGTGGCAGGGCTTGTTCGGGATGGCCCGATTCCAGCAGGATCTGGCCCTTCAGCTCCAGGAAATAGGGATTGTCCGGCTCGACAGCGATCAGCGCGTCGGCCTCGGCCATCGCCTGATCCATGCGGGCATCGTTATGATAGGCATAGGCGCGGGCATAGCGCGCGGGGATGCCGGTCAGGTACGGGGGATAGGCGGCCAGCGTCCGTTCGGGCGTGGCCTGGAAGCCATAGAGCTTGGCCTTGATGCGGCGGAACCGTTCCTCGATCTGCGGATCGCTGGGGCGGTCCCACGCGGCGTCAGCCTCGAAATCGCCGCGAAGGGCGGAAATGCGATTGCCCGAGAGCGGGTGGGTGCGGCCGTATTCCTGGTCCTGATCCTGGCTGATGCCGCGGCGGAATTCGTAATTCTGCAGCTTGCCGAAGAACTCCAACGCGCCGCGTCCGGTGATCCCTGCGCCTGACAGGTAAGCTACCGCGGCGGCATCGGCGCTGGCTTCCTGCGTGCGGCTGAACGAGAGGAAATTGCTGGTCGCGGCCTGCTGCCCCAGCGCCATGGCCGCCATCGCCGCTTCGCCGCCGCCGGCCAGCGCGGCGGCAATGCCGGCCAGCGTGGTCAGCAGCGAGATGCGCATGGCATTGGTGGCGCCTTCATAGATGCGGATCGAATGGCCGCCCATGATGTGCCCCAGTTCGTGCGCCATCACGCCCTGCACCTGGTTGGCGTTGTCCGATTCGGCAATCAGCCCGGTGTGGATGTAGATACGCTGTCCGGTGGCGACGAAGGCGTTGATCGAGTTATCGTTGACCAGATAGACCTTGACCGATCCGGCATCCAGGCCCGCAGCCTCGACAATCGGATCGACCATGTCCTGCAGCAGCGCCTCGGTCTCGGCATCGCGCAAGATGCTTTGCGCCGCGGCCGGCACGGTGGTGGCGAACAGCAGCACCATGGCTGACAAAAGGGCAACGAGGCGACGCATCGGCGGCGCTTGTCTAGCGCGTGGGCCGATGAACGCAAAATGAAGACTGGTGCGATGGAAGCTGGAACGGAATCGGGCTTCAGGCCACCAGCTTGCGGGCAGCGCGCTCCACCAGTTGCGGATCGCTCGGCACTTCGCCCAGTACCACCAGTTCGCCGCTGGCGGTGCGACGGACCATGACCAGGGCGAATTCCTCACCCTCGCGGTCGATGGATGCCAATGCGATGGGCGCCATGTCGCGCAGGACATGGAAGGCATTGCGCGGAGCGGAGGGCAATTCGCCGGTTTCGTCCAGGCGGCGCAGGCGGCGCTCTTCGGCCACCACGCCTTTCAGCCCACCGGGCGCATTGCGCAGGTAATTGGCCAGCGTGCCCTGTGCCAGGCCAAGGCGACGGGCATGGGTCAGCGCGGCGGCATATTCGGTCAGGCGCGTCTTGTCGTAATCGGCGCCGAACACCAGCTTGACCACCGGCGTCATGGGCGCGCGATCCTGCACCGTCAGCCCCGCATCTTCGACCAGTTCGGCAAAGTCGGCGGGCATGGTGTCGGCGGCCAGGGCAAAGTCGTGCGCCCGGCCGATTGCGGCATAAAGCGCGGAGCGGGTGCGATCCTCGCTGGTGCGCGCTTCCTTGGCCAAGGCGCGCGCGGCTGCCAGCACATCGGCTAGCGACGCGGTTTCCCTGGGCTCTTCGGCAGCATCTTCAGGCTCGTCATCGAGCAGGCCGAACGATGGAGCCGGCAGCGGATCGGCAGCAAAGGCCACGCCTGGCCCATCGGCCCAGTCGGCCATTGGCAAATCGGACTGGCGGGAACGCGGGCGGTCGGGCGTCTGGTCAAGCGCCTGGTCGATTTCCAGCAGCAGCTCATCGGCGGTGCGGGCGTCGGCCAACTCCTTCCAGTTGATCACGCCAAAGATGAAATCAATGGTTTCGTCATTGCTGGAGAAGGGCAGCAGGATACCGCGATAGAGCACGGTGGTGCCGCGCGGGGTGACGAATTCGGCCTCGAAGCCGATTGGCGCCTGGTTGGCCAGGATCTGCATGTAATGATCGGTGATGCGGCTTAGCAACGAGCGCGAGGGCACGTCCGACAAGCGGCGGATCGCCATATCGCCCACGTCGCATTCCTGCGCCAGCTTGTTGCCGATGAAGGCAACGGCCGGATCGTCGATCCCGACCGAGAAATCGAGCAGCACGCCGTGCGGGCCGAAATCGGGCAGTTTTTCGGGATGGAGATCTTCCACGCCCGGAAAATTGCGGTTGTCGAGCAGGCCGGCCCAGAAATTGTAGGCGCGCACCTGCATGCGGCGCTCGTCACTGCCAATTTCGGGCGGCGGCGAATCATACGCCGCATCGTCATCGAAACGGTCGTCGTCGCTGGCCGTGTCGTACCCGCCGAAATGTCCGCGCAATGTATCCATCGCCACCCAATCCCTTGAACTTGCAATGGGACCGCTATGGCGCGACGTGGTAAATATTCCGTAAAGTTGCGCCGGATGAGTGGCGTGGCCTTACAGCATGTAGCGCATGCGGATGGTCTGGCGCACCGGCGCGCTGCCCAGCGCGAAGCTGGCATCGGCAAAGTGCGGCGGCCCCATCCGCACTGGCGCATCGCGCGAGAAGCCGAACCCTTCGCGCGGGATCATCAGCATCCGGTCGACCCGGCCATTGCCGTTCTCGTCATGCAGCAGGGCCACGGCGTAAGTGCCGGGCGGCACATCGTCGAATTCCAGCACCATGTTGCTGGCGGCATGGATGCTCAGCCGGTGCGAATGCGGGTCGCGGTCGCAATTGGGAAAATGGCGCGGGGCAGAGGTAAGGCAGGCCTGGACCATGCCGTTGGTATTGCGCAGGCCAGTGATGGCAATGCTGACGGTGGTGACGTTCTGGCTGGAAGCGGCCAGGCTGGAGGAGGCCGGCAGCAGGGCCAGCACGCTTGCTGCGACGGCCAGGGTGGCAATCAGAGTCGGGGAGACAGCCCGCGATCGGTGCCGCAAAGTTTGTCCCAGAACCGGAAATAGAGCCCGAAATTGCATAGATACTCGTCGTGATGCCGCTGGTGGTGCGTCGCCGTTATCAGCCATTTGCCTGCCCTTGCGTGAACAAGCCATCGGGGGAACATTTCCCAGCCCATATGATTGGTCACCCCCATAACCGTCATTATCAACAGCACAAGGCCCAGCACGCCCACGTGGATCGGCACCAGGAACACCAGCAGCGGCACCACGAAAGCGCCGGTCAGCGCCTCGATCGGGTGAAAGCTCATCGCTGCCCAGGCCGTGGGGGGGCGGCTGGCGTGGTGCACGGCATGGGCCAGCTTGAACCAGCGGGGCACGTGCATCCAGCGGTGGGTCCAGTAAAACCAGGTGTCATGCGCGAACAGGTAAAGCAGCAGCGAGAGCGGCAGGTACCACAGCGGCATTGCGGCGGGATCGGTGTAGATCTGCGTCCATCCCCGGTTCTGCCAACCCCAGGCGACCACCCCGGCAGGCACGCCATAAATCGCCGCCGAGGCCAGCGACCAGCCGATTTCGCGGCGCATCTGCGGCTCCAGCCCGCGATAAAGGCCCGGGTGCAGCTTGCCGGTCAGCCACGCGAACAGGCCGCTGGTGGCCAGGTAGCGCAAGCCCACGATCACCGTCATGGCGACGGCCGAGGCAAGCGCGGCAAGGGCCAAGGTCACGGTAGGGGTCAGGCTGTCGGCAGCTGGCATAGGTTCATGCGGTTAGCAGGCGGCGCGGCGCAACAACAGTGCCCAGGAGGCCGTATCACTCACCCCGGATGGTACCCCAACTCGCACAGGCCGGATCGCCCAGCACGGTCTGCCGGCGCAGCGCGGCACGAGCCAGCCGTTCGATCTCGGCCTTGCGGCGCGCGGGGACCAGCGGCTGGCTGGGAGCGGGACGGATAATCTCCGCATCATAGGCGTCGCCCACGATCACGCCGCACAGGTCGGGCCGGAAATCGGCGCTGTCGAGGCAGGCGCGGTCAAGCTCTGGTGGCAGGCCCCAATAGAAGCGGTCGCAGAAATCGAGGTAATCGGGCCACTTGCCATCGCCCATCAGGTCGCCCCGGGCGGTCTTGATTTCCACGATGATCACCTGGCCCTTGGCATCTATGCCCATCAGGTCTGCCCGGCGCGCATTGCGCAGCGGCATTTCGGCAATCAGCCAGGCGCCATTGCGGGCGAACAGCCGGCAAATGCCGCGCGCCACTTCCAGCGCCCGCTGGCCATGGCGACCGGCAAAATCCGACGCTGCTCCGTCAGGCGGGACAAAGGCAGCGGCGGAAGACGAATCAGACATTCGCCATCATTGGAACGAAAGAGGAACGTGGTCAACCGCCCGGCTTGCTTTCAGGGCGCGTGCTTTCAGGGCGCAGTCAGGCCAGGCGCGGCGGACCCATGCTCCGGTTGGCGGCAGCAGCGCCAGCACTGCAGCGCGGGCGAGCGAAAATTCGTGCCACAAGGCGCGGGCGGCAGGGCGTGGATCGGCGCCGCGCGCGTTGACCGCCAGCAGCGCGGCAATGCCCGGCTCCATCATGGCGGCGAGATCGGCCACCATGTTGTCGGCCAGCTGGCGACGCCACGGCGGACAATCGCGGATCAGCACGGGGAAGTTGCGCAGCGCCCGGCCCGGAGTTTCGGGTTGCACCCCGGCCAGGGCGGCCACCACGGTTCCGGCATCCCCCAGCGCGGACCAGCGCATGCTGGTGGCGCTGGCGCCCATGGCAGTGCGATCGAGCGTGGGGCGCTCAGGCGTCCGGCGGGGCCGCAGCGAGCCGAATGTGAGGTGCGGTGCGTTCATGACCAAGCCGGATAGCGCAATCCGGCTTGCCAATTGGTTAGCGCCCCTCAGTTTGCGCCGTCACTCCGGCGCGGGACTGAATGGATCGGGCTCGTCCAGATGCTCGAACCCCAGGTCGATATTGGCGCCGTCCTCGCCCGATTGCAGCCGGTTGTTTTCCGAACACACGTATTCGCGCAAGGGAAACTCGTTATCCAGCTTGAAAGCCACGCGGGTGACATAAGGCTGGGCCAGCAATTCCGGATTGGTAATGGTGAATTCGATGAACAGCTGGTCCGGCGCCGGCCGCCAGATGTGCTCGTGCACGCGGCTGGCTTCGGTATGCGGCAGGCCGGGCACGATATTGGTGCGTGGGCTGAGGCCGTTGGTATCGATCACCAGCATGTCACCGTCCCAGAAGCCAACCGAATTGCCATTGTAGAACAGGTCGAAATCCTCCGGCAGCGGTCGGCCGTCGGTATAGATGCGGCGCGCCTGTTCGTAGGCTTCGGTCAGGATGGTCACGCGGCCGGGGCTGTAGAGCACCTCAATGGGATAGGGCTGCTGCATCAGGCCGGGCAGGCCGGGCGGCAGGCACAGCGCCTGGGCTTCCTGGTTGGGGCCGTTCTCGCGGATCGATTCGTTGTAGGCGTCGAGGATCTGCGCCCCGCGCTCGGTCAGCACCGGGCGGGCGCCGCGGGTGGAGAACAGCTGCGACCAGTCGGGATACCAGATGCCGCCCCAGTCGGGCAGGCTGGCCAGATCGCCATAAGCGGTGGCGCGGCCGGGATCGAAAGCGTCTTGCGCAGCAACCGGCATGGCCAGCGACAGGCTCGACCCGACAATGGCGCCGAACGCCGCCCCGCGCACAAAAAGTGCTTTCATGATCATGATCCCCTCCCCAGTCTTCTGGCCAGTTTGCTTTGCGGCGATTCCTGCCCGCCCAGATTGCGTTTGCCCATGCAAATGATGTCGCAATTCGTATCAAGTCAAGCGACCCGCTTGATTTTGTCAAATGATTGCTGGCAAAGAAGACTGCGGAAATGCTCAGGATGTGTTCAGCCGTCCTGCCGCAGGAGAGAGACCATGAACACTACCTTCCTTCGCCGCGGGCTGATGGCCTGCGCTGTGGCCCTGGCAGCGGTTGCCACGCTGTCGATCCCCGGGTCGGCCCACCACTCCACTGCGATGTTCGCCTGGGGCACCGCCACGCCGATGACCAACATGACGGTGGAGCGGTGGGAATGGACCAATCCGCACACTTTCCTTTATGCCCGCGATGCGCAAGGCAACCGCTGGGCGTTTGAGGGGATGAGCCCCAATCACCTGGTTCGTTATGGCTGGTCGCGCCGCTCGCTGCAGCCTGGCCAGGTGATCAGCCTGACGCACTATGCCTTGCGTGACGGACGCAATGGCGGGTTCAACGTCACCGTGACCCTGCCCAACGGAACCTCGCTCAGCCAGTTCGGTGAAAGCGGTTCGCGCACCCGTTAAGCCTGGCAGCAGGGTTGCCGCCCACAATAGTTCTTGGCGAGCCGCCCACCCCTTGCTAGGCGGCCCGCTGCTGCACCCGTAGCTCAGCTGGATAGAGTACTGCCCTCCGAAGGCAGGGGTCACAGGTTCGAATCCTGTCGGGTGCACCATGTTTTCAAACACTTAGAGTCAAAATTGCCATTCCATAGGTAATGCGTATGGAAAAGAGGGGTAATATTGCTGGATTGCTAGCGATTGACTCCGTGGCGCCGCATTAGCCAATTCACATCGTTTTCCAGTGCTGCATCGCGTGCGTTCCCGGCGCTCACGTTAGAATTGACGGTATTCAGCAGGGACGTGTGATTGTCGCGAGCCTCCCGCAGGGAGGCGCCGGTAGCATCAAGCAGTCTCGCTTGCCTCTCAACTTGACCTTCGAGTTAATCTATCCGGGCCTCCAAGCGGTCGATCTGGTAGAGCGCATTTCTGCTGTTCGTATCTGCGACATCCGCCAAGTCCCTTGTGCTTGCAGTAGATGATCCGTCGCATCCCGCGAGAATGATGATCGCGGTGATGGGCAACAATCTAGCGCCCCTCATCATTTGTCCTCCAAATGCACCGAAGCATTGCAGCTTCCCTTAGTCGTAGGCCCCTTGCCAGATAACCCCGGCAACGAAGGACGCTTCTGCACATAAGCTTCTAGAATGCCCGCATGACTAAAACGAAGAGCAGCGTGTGAAGATGCTGATTGACCGGGCTACCCCGCTGCCATAGCACCTCGGCCTGAACCACCGCCACAAAACCATGCGGAAGCTAAAGGACCAAGACCATGACTGATCCACACACCGCCAAGATGCCCTGGACCCGCCCGGAACTGAGCAACCTGCTAGGCGTGCTCGATGAAGTGGCTGCCTCTTCCGGGCCGGGTAGTGATGGGAATACTTCGGCTACTTCGGGCGCTTTAGTCTAAGACAGAGTTCGCATCAGGAGTGGGCGGCAAGTCAAGCTCCGGCAATCTCCCTAAGCAGTGCTTGCGCAGCCCGACGCAGGGCAACCGCCTCTTGTGTGCTTCCACCGTGCTTAAAGGCGCCGTTGCGCTCACCCTTTGGCGCGCCCGCCCTGCCGCCGTGGAACATGCACACCCGCTTTCCGCGCATGGCTGGACAACGGCACGGCTTCCCCGCCCGGTTGCGGGCTTGGCAGAGCGGGGCAGTGGTCAACAACGGTCGCGGTTCGTTCATGGGGTTGGCCGTCACTTTCCTCCTCCCCCCGTGATAGTACACATGCTGATGGACTTCCTTTTTGACAGTGATTGATTGGCGCGCCGTGCGCGATCGCCTGCGCAGCGATTGCAAGGCCTCCAATTGCCCGGTGAATGCCCTTGCCAGCTTTGCCGACGTGGCAGCGGTGCGGGTATCGCCATCATACTGGAGCGCCCGCGCGCTGGCCTTCATGGTGAGCAAGTGAATCGCCACCATTTGCGCTGCGAGCGCCGCCTCCATCTCGTTGCGGGGCTTCAGGCTATTCACGATAGCCAGCGCCGCGCTGAATTGGTTTTCATCCAGCCGCCATTGCTTTGCCTCCTCGTCCCAATGGTTAGGTGCGCAAAGCGCCTCCAGTTGCGCCATGAAGGTGGCAACAACCGCGCGCGGACGGGTGCCGAATGCATCGGCAAGCTGGAGCGACCACAGGCCTGAATCGTTATGCGGGGCGGTCCAGTGTTCCTTGTCCATGCCTGCCGCCTCCAGCATTACACCGGGCGGGTAGAGGGTGCGCCGCCCGTTAGCGTTGGCAATCGACTTCAACGCCTCCTGCCACGCCGCTTCGCTATTGGGTGCGCCGGGCGACAGGAATTTGGCCAGCGCCGCCCGCAAAACAGCCATATCGCGGTTCACGGTGGAGGGGGGCGCGTTTGCGAAAGCGGCCTTTCCCTTCCTTGTTTCGGCTTACCTTGGCAGGCTGCGCCTCCAGCCGGGCGCGCCATTCGCTCAAATGGCGGCGGCGAAGCTTGGCCAGGTTCACCTTGGCCACGGGATCGGCATAAACATAGCGTTCAAAGCGCGCCCTGGCCTCGGGGCGGGTTTCAGCATACGCCCGGCAGGCATCCGCCACGGTTTCAACCTTGGCGCGAACCTTTCCCCCCGCCTCCACCAGTTCGGCAAGCGCCTCGGCCTCGCGCTTGGCGGCGGCGAAAATTTCATTGCCTGCCAGCGTTCCAAAGTCGCCAAGCGACTTGATGCGATACTTGCCGGAATCCTCATCATAGGCGCGGGCGATCCATGTGCCCTTGCCGCCCCGCTTGGACGGTCGGAAGCCAAGGAAGCAGCCAGCGCGTAGCCTTTGCCAGTGCGGCTCCCGTTGCGCCTTCAGCGTCTCGCGCGCCCCAACTTTGCTCAGGTCCAATTCCATTGCCAGCCGCCTCATTTCGTATCGTATGTAATACGTACGGAATACAACGGAGGATGAAACCGGACAGAGAAAGACAGAAAGACTATGTTTTACTGGGGTTTCAACGTCCGGTATTGTCCGGGGTTAGGACCATTCCCTGCACTCCGAAGGCAAGGGTCACAGGTTCGAATCCTGTCGGGTGCACCATCCTGTTTTGCGCGAACCGGTCCTTCGCAATCCAGTCCAGTACCCGCCTGCCTAGGCCATAGTCGGCGCTGGCGAATGGCTGCGCTGCAGCGTGCGGCGACCCAGGTTGATAAATGGCAATTCTACCAGCCGGTAAGCCAGGGCTCCCGCCGCTATTGAACCCGGCA
>JAZKFK010000345.1:0-6586 GCA_040386475.1 Pseudomonadota bacterium
CCGCCGACATAGGCATACAGCGGCAGGCCGCGCGCATCGGCAGCTGCCTTGGCCACGGCCAGGCTGGTGCCCAGGATGGCGTTGGCGCCAAGGTTGGCCTTGTTGGGCGTTCCATCCAGCTCGATCATGACGCTGTCTATAAAGCGCTGGTCCTCGGCATCCGCGTCCAGCAGGGCGTCGGCAATCGGACCGTTGACTGCTTCCACGGCCTTCAGCACGCCCTTGCCCAGATAGCGGGCCTTGTCGCCATCGCGCAGTTCCACCGCCTCATGCGCGCCGGTGCTGGCGCCGGAGGGGACTGCCGCGCGGCCAAAGCTGCCATCTTCCAGCAACACGTCGACCTCCACCGTGGGATTGCCCCGGCTGTCGAGGATTTCGCGGGCGTGGATATCGAGGATGGCAGTCATGCAATGGCTCCTGGTGCAGGGACGCCGACTGGCGGCGTTGAAATTGGCGGCGTTGAAAACGGCGGGAATAGTCCCATATCGAAAGCTGGCTGCGTCCTATTCCGGGGAACGGCGAGGCGCAAGCAACGTTGAGATTTCGAAGCGCGCGCGGTACATTGCCGCGTTGCCTCTGTCGGGGCGAACTGCCCGGCAAGTGACTTGAGAATTGAAAGGGTAATAGCATGGCTACCAAGACCCCCAAGCCGCAGAGCGCCGATACGGTCGCACCGGTTGAATCGACTGCTTCTGGCGCCGTGTCCTCGTCCGAAGCGCGCTCGCGCTTCAACGCCGCACTGGAAGAAGCCCGCGCCGGTGCCGTTGCCCTGCGCAGCGACGCCCGCGCGCGCGCCACGACCTATGCCGATGAAGCCTTGGCTCGCGGTGAGGATTGGGCAGCGGAAGCCAAGGTGAAGGTTGCCGAGCTGGCAGTCGAAGGCAAGAACAAGGCCGGCGAAGCACTGGGCAGCCTGTCGCGCGTGGTGAGCGACAACGCCGCCACCATCGACGAGAAGCTGGGCCAGAAGTATGGCGATTATGCCCGCAGCGCCTCGCGCAGCCTGCAGAACACCGCCACCACCTTGCAGGACAAGAGCGTTGAGGAACTGGGCGAGGATGCGCGCCAGTATGTGCGTGAAAATCCGGCCAAGTCCATCGGCTTTGCCGCGCTCGCCGGGTTCCTGATCTCGCGCCTGCTGCGCCGGTAACTCGTCTTGAGCGGGGAGCGGGAAGCAGACGCCGCACCGGTCCCCGCTGCAGGGCCCGAGGTGGACGCCATCCAGCACGATCTGGGCGAGCACGGTCTGGATGACCGGCGGTCACTGGTGGACGATATCGAGGACTTGCTGGTTGATGCCCGCACGTGGCTGGATGCCGAGTTCAATTATCAGAAAACACGCGTGGGATTCGTCGCCGGATCGCTCAAGGCCGCGCTGGGACTGGTGTTTGGTGCGGCGATCATTGCGCTGGTCGCCTTCATTGGCCTTACCATCGGTGCCATTCTTGCCTTGATCCCCGTGGTCGGAGCCATCGGGGCAACCGGCATCGTTGTTGGCGTGCTGCTGTTGGCCTGCGCGCTGATGGTGGGCGCCGCCGCCAAACGCTGGCGCGATGCGACTTCGGCTATTCGCGAAGATAAGGGCGAAACTTAATGTCACCAATGAAACTCCGCCTCGCCCAGGACCGCGCCTTGCGCGATGCCGCGCGCGCTGTGGTCACT
Source organism: Pseudomonadota bacterium (assembly GCA_040386475.1). GTDB lineage: Bacteria > Pseudomonadota > Alphaproteobacteria > Sphingomonadales > Sphingomonadaceae > Alteraurantiacibacter. The sequence continues at coordinate 1,663 of JAZKFK010000345.1, forward strand.
AACGACGTGGAGTTCATCAAGGCCGATGTGGCGGAACACGGAGTCGCCTCACGCGTATGGTCCACAGGTGCTGATTATGCCCGGATCATGGCCGATGGCGCGATCGATGTAGCCAAGGAAAACCGTGGCAAGCTGTCCGGCGGCTTGGCATTGCTGGCCGCTGGCCTGGCGGTGTGGATCTACCGCGATCAGATCGGCGACCTGGTTTCCGGCATGGTCGAAGGATTGCAGCCGGACGACGCGGATACGGATTGAGTCATGTTGCTGCGGCAGGCAAGAATCGCCCCCGCGCCACTTTTAAGAGGAGCCTGATGATGGAAGAGCCCACCGCTAAAAAGCGCCAGGAAATCAAGGATCGCATCGCCGCCGCGCAGGAACGGCAGGCCGAGCGTGAGGGCGATAGCCTTGGTGCCATGATCACCGAAAAAGCCGCCGCAGCCCGTGATGGCGTGACCGGCTTCGCCCGCGAACACCCCGTCGCCACGGTGGCCGGTGGCCTGGCGCTGGGCGTGCTGATCTCCGCCATGTTCAAGAACTCGCCCACCCGCCGCGCCGGCCGTTTCGCTGGTGAAAAGGCGGTTGGTCTGGCGGCGCTCAGCGGCGAAGTTGCCTCCTCGCTGCTGCACCAGGTGCTGGAAACCACCGCATTGGCGCGCAAGACCGGTGGCGAGAAGATCGAGGAAGCGGGCGACGCCGCGCGCCAGTCCGCGCGTCACATCGGCCGGGCCATTTCGCGCAGCTTCACGCGGGATTGATCGGCAGCCTCCTTTTCGCACTTGCAGCGAAGCCCGGATTCCGCAACTAGCGGATGAAACTTGGCTTCAAGCACGAAGGGACCGTCAATGCCCCAGCAACTCCTCCACCTGGTAATGGGCGGCAAGGTAGTAGACACCACGGGTGTCCAGTTCCAGGACTTGAAGGACATCCACGTAGTCGGCTTCTACGCCAGCTATGCCGAGGCTGAAGACGCCTGGCGCAACTGGGCGCAGCGCACCGTGGACGATGCCGAGATGAAGTACGTCATCGTCCACCTGCACCGGCTGCTGGAACCCAGCCTGCCGGGCAGCTAGGCGTCAGATGAATTCGATCTTTTCGATCAGGTAGGACCGTTCACCGGAAGGCACGGTCAGTTCCACTTCGTCACCCACCGAACGGCCGATCAACGCGCGGCTCAGCGGGCTTTCATACGAGATGCGGCCCTTCTTGGCATCGCTCTCGGCCTGGCCGACGATCTGGTAGCGCTGCGGCTTGTCGTTCTCGTCGATCACGGTGACGGTGGCGCCAAACACCACCCGATCACCCGAAAGTGTGGTGGGATCGATGATCTGCGCGCGGCTGACCTTGTCTTCCAGGTCGCCGATCATGGCTTCAACCTGGCCCTGACGCTCCTTGGCGGCGTGATATTCAGCGTTTTCCGAAAGGTCGCCGTGGGCGCGCGCTTCCTCGATCGCTTCGACGATCTTCGGGCGCTCCTGGCGCAAAAGGTTTAGATCGGCGGTCAGCATTTCATAGCCTTCCGCCAGCATCGGCACTCTTTCCATCGTACTTCCTGTCTTTCCCCAGATCACCCCGTCAGAAACGCCGGCCCCACGTGCCGGCACGCGGGATTACGGCTGTCGATGTCGGGGGAGATCGAAATCGGTCAATCGCTATAATAGTCCTGCAACGACCGTACTGCAAGGTCAGCCACCTTTACCGTGGTGATCGACTGCGCCACCGCCGCCGAAGCGGCTGCCGTGGTGTAATACGGAACCTTGGCGGTCAGCGCGTTTGCGCGGATCGAGGCGCTGTCCTTGTGGCTCTGCCAGCCTTCGGTGGTGTTGAAGATCAGCGCGATATCGCCATCCACGATCATGTCGACGATGTGCCGCCGCCCTTCGGCCACCTTGTTCACCCGTTCGACCGGGACGCCGGCATCGGCCAGGTACTTCGCCGTGCCGCCGGTGGCGACCACGCTAAAGCCATGCGCCACCAGCTGCCGCACGGCTTCGAGGATATGCACCTTGTCGCTGTCCTTTACCGATACGAACAGCTTGCCGCTTTCGGGCAGCGTTGTGCCCTCGGCGATCTGCGCCTTGGCATAAGCTGTGGCAAAATCGCGATCGATCCCCATCACTTCGCCGGTGCTCTTCATTTCCGGTGTCAACACCGGGTCCGAGCCCGGGAAGCGCGCGAAGGGGAATACCGCTTCCTTCACCGACATGTAGGTGAACTCGCGCTTGAACGGCGGGAACGTGCTCAGCTTCTCACCCGCCATCACGCGCGCGGCAATCTTGGCAACCGGCTGGCCGATGGCCTTGGCCACGAACGGCACGGTGCGGCTGGCGCGCGGGTTCACCTCGATCAGGTAGACCTCGCCCTCCTTCACCGCGAACTGGATGTTCATCAGCCCGCGCACACCCAGCCCAAAGGCCAATGCCTCGGCCTGACGTTCCATCTCGGCCACGATTTCGGGCGGCAAACTGTACGGCGGCAAGGTGCAGGCGCTGTCGCCGGAATGGATCCCGGCTTCCTCGATGTGCTGCATCACGCCGGCGATCACCACTTGTTCGCCATCGCACAAGGCGTCCACGTCGCATTCGATGGCATCGCGCAGGTACTGGTCCACCAGTACCGGACTGTCGCCCGACACGTTGACGGCGGTGGCGATGTAATTGTCCAGCTGCGCTTCGCTGTCGACGATTTCCATCGCCCGGCCACCCAGCACATAGGACGGGCGCAGCAGCACCGGATAACCGATGCGACTGGCCACCGCGACCGCTTCATCGCGGCTGCGGGCGATGCCGTTCAGCGGCTGCTTCAGGCCCAGCTTGTTGACCAGCTTGGCAAACCGCTCGCGGTCTTCGGCCAGGTCGATGGCGTCGGGCGTGGTGCCCAGGATCGGCACGCCGGCTTCTTCCAGCGCATTGGCCAGCTTCAGCGGCGTCTGTCCGCCAAACTGCACGATCACGCCCAGCAAGGTACCATTGGACATCTCGACGCGCATGATTTCCAGCACGTCTTCCTCGGTCAGCGGCTCGAAATACAAGCGGTCCGAGGTGTCGTAATCGGTCGAAACCGTCTCCGGGTTGCAGTTGATCATGATGGTTTCATAGCCCGGACCATCGGCATCCGATCCCAGCGCGAAGCAGGCGTGGACGCAGCAATAGTCGAACTCGATCCCCTGCCCGATGCGGTTGGGACCGCCGCCCAGGATTACCACCTTGGTGCGATCGGACGGATTGGCCTCGTCCTCGGCCACGCCGAAGGTGGGCGCTTCGTAGGTCGAGTACATGTAAGGCGTGATCGCCTCGAACTCGGCCGCGCAACTGTCGATGCGCTTGTACACCGGGAACACGCCCAGCTTGTGGCGCAACTGGCGCACTTCCTGTTCGCTGGTGGCGCCGGCCATGGCGCGCAGGGCATCGTGCAGCAGGCCGGAACGCTTGGCCTGCGTTTCCGCCAGACCGCCCGCCACGCCGACAGAGCGCACGGCCAGCGTGGCCAGGCGTTTGTCCGAAAAGCCCATCGCCTTCAGGCGGCGCAGGCCTGGGGCATCGTTGGGCAGGCCGTTCTCACCGAGGATTTTTTCCTGGTCGATGATCTCGCAGATGTGGCGCAGGAACCACGGATCGTAATGCGTGATCGCCTGCACTTCCTCCACGGTAAAGCCTTCGCGGAATGCCTGGCCCACCATCAGCAGGCGGTCAGGCGTGGCGCGGCTGAGCGCGGCGGTGATCACATCGCGCGCGGCGCCTTCCAGTTCCAGCACGCGGTTGAAACCGTCGAGGCCGGTTTCCAGCCCGCGCAGGGCTTTTTGCAGGCTTTCCTTGAAGTTGCGGCCAATGGCCATCACCTCGCCGACCGACTTCATCGCGGTGGACAGCAGCGGCTCGGCGCCCTTGAACTTCTCGAACGCGAAGCGCGGGATCTTGGTGACCACGTAATCGATGGTCGGCTCGAAACTGGCCGGAGTTGCGCCGGTGATCTCGTTAGTGATCTCGTCCAGCGTATAGCCCACGGCCAGCTTGGCGGCCACGCGGGCGATGGGGAAGCCGGTGGCCTTGGATGCCAGCGCCGAGGACCGCGACACACGCGGGTTCATCTCGATCACGATCAGGCGGCCATCCTTGGGATTGACCGCGAACTGCACGTTGGAACCGCCGGTTTCCACGCCGATCTCACGCAAGCACGCAATGCTCGCGTTGCGCATGATCTGGTATTCCTTGTCGGTCAGCGTCAGCGCGGGCGCGACGGTGATCGAATCGCCCGTGTGGACGCCCATCGGATCGACGTTCTCGATCGAACAGATGATGATGCAGTTGTCCTTGCGGTCGCGGACAACCTCCATCTCGAATTCCTTCCAGCCGAGGAGCGATTCCTCGATCAGGACTTCGGTGGTGGGGCTGGCATCCAGGCCGCCGCGCACAATGGCTTCGAATTCGCTGCGGTTATAGGCAATGCCGCCGCCGGTGCCGCCCATGGTGAAGCTGGGGCGGATGATTGATGGCAGGCCGGTGCGCTCAAGGATGGCATAGGCTTCCTCGATGGTGTGTGCCGTGCCGCTGCGGGCGCTTTCCAGCCCGATCTTGGTCATCGCATCGCGGAACCGCATACGGTTTTCCGCCTTGTCGATCACGTCGGCCTTGGCGCCGATCATCTCCACGCCGTACTTTGCCAGCGTGCCATCGGCATCCAGCGCCAGCGCGCAGTTGAGCGCGGTCTGCCCGCCCATCGTGGGCAGCAGCGCATCGGGCCGCTCCTTGGCGATGATCTTGGCGACGATATCGGGCGTAATCGGCTCGATGTACGTGGCGTCGGCCATGTTCGGATCGGTCATGATCGTGGCGGGGTTGGAGTTGACCAGGATCACCCGGTACCCCTCCTCCTTCAGCGCCTTGATCGCCTGCGTGCCGGAATAGTCGAACTCGCACGCCTGGCCGAT